>CAYMIB010000023.1:0-12920 GCA_964390475.1 uncultured Candidatus Saccharibacteria bacterium
AACCAAGCGGACCAGAGCTGGTCTCAAGCATTGAAAGATATTCGCGGTGCGGGTGGCCCTGTAAACGTGAGCCGAATTTGCGCAAAGTCTGAAGCTCATCTACTGGGAAATATCCGGCATGAGCCATGGTGGCGTAAAGCACCGGGCAAATGTGGCCGTTTGAAAGAACGACACGATCGCGCTCTGCCCAGTCAGGACGCTTTGGATCGTGATTTAAAATATGAAAAAAGAGAGCGGTGAAAACGTCAGTCATGCCAAGTGGACCAGCAGTGTGACCCGATCCAGCCTCAAGGAGCATTTTAATGATCGACTGGCGGATTTCATTCGCCTGGATTTCGAGGGCTTTTATTTTTTTGTCGTTGAGCTCGATTGCGTTAGACATGATTGGTTTGTGCGCTCTATCGCTCATACTCCCCCGTCCAAAAACTTTTCCGAAAATTCCCATATGTAAAAATTATACCGTACCTGCGGCGTCTTCAGCGTCGCTGGTGTCGCCACCATCCGCAATCGCGAAAAAGTCCTCGATCGTCGCGGCAATGTTTTCACTTCCAAAAATCGCTGAGCCGATAACAAGACGACTGACACCGGCCTGAACAAGTTTTGGTGCGGTGTCTAAATTCACGCTACCGTCAACGCTAATTGTAACGTTGGGTCGAGCAGCTCGCAATGCAGAAACTTTTTCCAAAACTCGCTCATCGAATGGCTGGCCCTGGAAACCAATTTTGGAAATTCCCATGAACTGCACGGAATCGACATACTCCAAAATCGGCTCGAGTACTTCGTTCGGCGTATCAGGATTTATTGCTACACCGATTTCGATATAAACAAGAGATTCTCTCGAAGGCAGATTTTTCTTTATTCGCTCAAAAACTTTTTTGGGATCATCGCCAGCCGTCGTGATCGATTCAAGATGGACAATGAGCCGCTTCGCCCCAGCTGAAATCCAGTCTTGCAACACCGCCTCGGGGTTTGCGACCATGAGGTCAACTTCAAAATCGAGCTCTTCCCAGAGTGGGAAACCGCCTTCTTCTTTGACGATCGCGGCGAAATCCGGATCAGTCTGAGCCACACCTTTTTGATACGGCCAGGACTTACTTGGCACGAACACGCCATCGGTCACATCGACCTGCACAAGCGGCACAAAACCGGTCACCGCAGACATTTTCTCCTGCAAATCTGCAAAACTTTTTGGAATGATGGCCGGAATGATTTCGATCATGTGCGACTAGATTTTTATTTCAGCCAACTTTTTGAGCCGGCGGATATGCCGCTCATCTTCGCTAAACTGAATCGTAAGAAAAGCTTTGACAGCTTCTTTGGCGTCAGCTTCAGAAAGAAAACGGGCGCCGAGAGAGAGCACATTGGCATCATTGTGTTCACGAGCAGTTTTGACTTCAAGCGGCACATGGCGGTCAGTCTCACCATCACGGTCTGCGTCCGGACGATACTGGCCGTTGAAAACGGCAGCACGTACATGCGGAAAACGATTGGCAACCATTGCCTCGCCCTGGCCGGAGCCGCCGATGACAATTCCCTGTGTTACGCCGCCACCTTCGGAAATTTCGCGAGCAAGCGGAGTAATGAAATCTGGATAGTCGTCTTCGGCGTCAAACTCGTTGGCACCAAAATCTTTTACTTCATAACCCATGTCACGCAAAAACGGAATAAGTTCCTGCTTGAGTTCAAAACCGGCGTGGTCGGAGGCGATGAGGATTATTGGCATGATTATTTTGTTTGGAAGCTTTTATAAAATGTTTCGAATTCTGAACTTTCATCACCACCGATCCAATATATTTTATTTACGTTCTCTACAATGACAACCGTGCCATTCCAGTCAGGATAATCGGCTGTCGTAACAGTCACTATTGTGGCTAGTCGTCCATCTATGTTTATTTTTTCTCTTTTCTCTTTGCGATCATCAAATTGGTTCCCGATTGTTTTAATCGCACCTTCGAGATCATACCCTTCTTTATTGTATGCGCAGATTCCCCAGATAAAACCACCGATGCGAGAAGTTTCAGTACCAAAGGAAACACATCCTGATCCCTCCCAATATTTCCAGTCGCCGTTATCACAGAATTCTGTTCCCATATCATTCGCACAGGTCGGACCAAGATTTTTTGGGTATGAAATTGAAAATGTACCACCCTCGCTTATAAATGTGTTCCAACCAGGAACATTCTTGGGTGCTAATTTCACTCCAGAATCTCCCAAATTGATTTCTGCATTCTTTTCTACACCAGAGGGCTTATCTGTTTTTTCCTTATTCTTAAAATACCCCACCCCGGCCCCAACTGCGAGCACTGCGACAATTAGCGCGACGACTGGAATCAAGAAACCTCTTTGTAAATTTTTCATTTTTTAAGTTTATCTAACAAACCCTCCACTCTTCACCACATGCTCCACGAGCGTATGTGTATACCCCATTTCGTTGTCGTACCAGGCCATAACTTTCACCAGATTTCCGTCGACGACGCGAGTCATTGCGAGGTCAGCGATCGACGCGTGACTTTCGCCCAAAATGTCTGAGGAAACGAGCGGTTCGTTGGTGACTGAGAAAATATTTTTCCAGCGCGGGGTTTTAGCGGCGTCGGTGAGTATTTTGTTTACTTCTTCAGCTGTCGTGTTTCGCTTAGCCAAAAATGTGATGTCGACGATTGAGCCGGCTGGAACTGGAACGCGGATTGAAATGCCGTCGAATTTTCCTTCGAGCTCCGGAAGAGCTTTGGTGACGGCAATCGCCGCGCCGGTCGAAGAAGGCACGATGTTCTGCGCCGCCGCCCGACCTTCACGCAAATCTTTTTTGCTTGGACCATCGACGAGTGACTGGCTCGCGGTGTATCCGTGTACTGTATTCAAAATCGCTTTCTCAATTCCGATCGCCTCGTTCAAAATCGCCATGACCGGGCTACCAGCGTTTGTGGTGCACGAAGCGTTTGAACTAATGTCGACGTTTTCGAGTTTTTCTTCATTGATACCAAGGAGAACTGTCGCGCCGGTCATACCAGCGAGCGGCTCGTCTTTTACCGGAGCTGTGATGACGACGCGCTTCGCGCCTGCATCGAGATGGGCTTTAGATTTTTCATAAGTGACGTACAAGCCCGTAGACTCAACAACAATATCAACATTCATCGCGCCCCATGGGAGCTTCGCCGCTTCTTTTTCGCTTACAAATGCAATTGGCTTACCACCGACGATAATAGATTTTTTGTCCGCGCTGACTTCAACAGAAAAATCAGACTTGCCGTAGACCGTGTCGTATTTCAAAAGATAGGCAATGCTTTCAATACTGCCGAGGTCGTTCATCGCCACCACTTCGATTTCCTTTCGCTCCTGCGCAACTTTCAAAAACGCTCGTCCGATTCTGCCCGCACCGTTAATCGCCACTCTGATTTTTTTAGTTCCAAACATACGGTCTATGTGCTGTTAGTTGTAATGAGTGAATTATAGCAAAGAAAAAACCGCCCCGAATGGAGCGGCTACAGGGTTGACAAAGTGACACTAGAGCGAATCAGGCCGGCAAGTTGAACTGAATCGCCAGATAGTTTTCGCCGTTAATGATCTCCACGATTGACTTAGATGGGTCTAGGGACAGACGAACGACCTGCCAGTTCCTATTCCAACGATTACCCAGACACACATTCATCAGGCCACACAGAACCTTGGTCAAAATAAAACCCTCGTCAACCAGTCGAGACATTGTGGCCTTGAGCTTTTTTTCCTCTTCGTGACTAAACACGATCCAGTGCTGATCTTTTCTTTCAGAACTCAGATGATTGTCGAGAACATTCATCAGTGGCAACTTGCCAGCCGTTTTCTTTCGGAACGGCCTTTTCTTCCAGCGCAGCTTTCCGTTCTTATCTTCGGCAGTCCAAATTTCCATGTGATGCCCTTTCTGAGCTTGGGTTTCGGGCAGGTCTAACTCTACAACTCTGAAATAGAGAATACAATGAATAAGAAACTTGTCAATATCAAAGATTTAGCGAAGTATAAAAAACCCCCGTCGGATGACGAGGGCCTTGAGGGTTGGTTGAACGAAAGTGAAGTGAAACGAAGCACTGACTGATCCGGTCGGTGCCATCACCGGCGCGGAGGCTTGGCACATGCCACCTTTGCGAGCCCTGGCCCCGGAACGGGATCGGGCGTGAGTATGTAGGTGTGCATCGTGGGGTAGTTGGGGTCGCTGTAGTCAACACCGCGACAGACGATCTGCTGCTCATTGATAGCGTTTGCCGACTCGAGGAAAACGCCCGGAATGGGGTTCGTCAACACGGTGTTGAGGTTGACCGGGGCGGCACCGACCCGGAAGAGAGCGGCCGCATATGCGCCGTTCGCAAGTTGGGCACTGCCGACAGTCTGCTTCCTCGAGTTAGTGTCGAGTGCCTGACTGTTGTTGCCGCCGAGCGTCAGTAGATTTTTCATCTCATCGTCGTCCACACCAGAGTGCCAAAAGGCCTTCTGGATGTTGCTATCTGCGACCTGCGAAAAGCCGACGACGTTGCCCTGGGAGTTAATCCCCCTGGCAAAGCTGTTGATACCGCCGAGCGTTCCGAGCATTGTTGGCGAGTTGTTCCCAGCGCGCCACACACACGCTTCATGGGTATTGCCGGTGGTCACATAACCAGCGACATCCACCTTGTCGTTCAGAGCCGTAGCGACTCCAGGACCAAGGTTGCGGGTCGTGCCGTCCGGGTAGCTGACGAAACCAAATGTGCGTCCGTCGTTCAGTGTGAAGCGCCCAACGATAGTACCGTTGGAACTGATCCCAAGACCTACACTACTAACGACGTAGTAGCCGGCCGGAGCCGACGGGATCGGAACGAGTCGAACCAAACCAGTCGTCAGATTGATCGTGATGGCGCCATTTACGCCCGTCATCTGATCCATGACCGAGCCGCAGGCGATGCCCGCATTGTTGACATCGTTCAACTCGTTGAACGCGCCAAGCCACGGACCGAGGTCCAACATGAAGTCATTCCCACGTCGCCAATAGGCAGCGCGGGCCGAACCACCACCTGGCGGCGAAGCCTTGCTGACCGCCCATATGCCGTTCTTACTGATGGCCGCCGGGTTGCTGAAATCGCCGTCGATCGGGCCGTTATCGTCACCATTGGTACGGAGGTCATCAATATGGTACCTCTGACCAAAAGCCGGCACCGAGAACAGCGCCACGAGCGCCAAAACGAGACAAACGACACCTGTGCTGATCTTCATTTTCCTTCTCCTTGTTCAAAACAACGTCAAAGACCGATCTTTTTAAGGCGACAACATGCCACCTATATCTGTAGCTAATACTACCACAAAAGAAGGAAAAAGTCCAGTAAAATCCCGTCCTGTGGATTACTCCAAACCGCCGACATATTACCCCCGAACTACTCCCCGCCTTCCGATTTTGGCTCAGGTTTTGAGCCGTTTTTTTGAGTATTTGCTCCAGGTGCCCCATGAGCGCGTCCATCGACTTCATAGCTTGTGTTCTGGGCTTCAAAGAAATTCACAAGTTCAAAAACGTCTGTTGCGGTGCTCATCCATTTTGCTGGATTTGAAACATTGTAGTGTTTTGGCATACCAAGCTCCTCAAGGCGACGGTCTGCAACATATTGAACATACTGGTTCACATAGTCGGCGTTCAAACCCAAAATTCCGTTCGGGAAAAGGTCTTTGTTGTAAGCAGTTTCGAGATTCACTCCTTCGATAACAATGTCTCTTATTTCGTCCGCAAAGTCTTGAGTCAGAAGTT
Organism: uncultured Candidatus Saccharibacteria bacterium; assembly: GCA_964390475.1. GTDB lineage: Bacteria > Patescibacteriota > Minisyncoccia > Phycocordibacterales > DATGWK01 > JAHFLV01. The sequence continues at coordinate 5,738 of CAYMIB010000023.1, forward strand.
CCTGATTTTCTTCAAGGATGTTGTGGATGAGGTTAATGCCAAACTGCAAATGCAAACTTTCGTCGCGCAAAACCCAGTTGATCATCGAACCAAAATTGCGAAGTTGGTTTCGTTGACGGAAAGAAAGAGCGACCATGAAACCGCTGTAAAACCAAACACCTTCCATAACAATGTTTGTCGCCACGAGATTTCGAATAAAATCTTTTTTACCTTCGACGGTTGTAATGTCCAAGGTCTCTTCAGTCATTCGCTTCAAATATTTATTTATGTAAGCTTCCTTGGCCACCATAGACGGAGTTTCTAGATGAAGATTAAAAATCCTCTCGCGGTCAAAAGGAAAAGTTTCCAAGACGTACTCAAAAGCCACACAATGGTTGGCCTCTTCCCACATTTGTTTTGCCAAATAAAGATGACACTCAGGCGATTTCAAATATGGATAAATACCAAGAGCGATTGATCGATTAACAATAAGCTCTGCAGGATTGAAAAAAGCCATCAAAAATTTTACGGCGTGGCGCTCGTCGTCGGTCATTTTATGGAAATCATCTAAATCTTCCTTGAGAGCAATTTCATGCGGAAACCAAGTGTTTCTTACTGCGGTGTTGTAGAGATCGTATGCCCATTTATAGCGTAATGGGTGCAAACTCATATCTTCCGGCGAAGCTTTTCCTAACAGCATGGTGATTATTTTTAATGAATAAGTTTGATAATTGTAATGACTCTCGAGCTTGTTTGCAACTTCATTTTTATCTAGACCCTTCTAGTGTGGGCCCCGCTTCGAGCTACAAAAATCATAGTCGTCTTTCTTAACGAAAAATCACGAACTCCTCGCCTACTGGCTCGTCAGACAACGTGATTTTTCTAAAAGACTCCTTGATTTTTAGTATCTCTACGCGAAACACTTTCAGGGTCTAGATAAAAAGAAAATCACTTACAAAACAATAAAACAAATCTCCACTTCTTTTTTTCTCGTGGCTCAGAAGGAGAGTGGCGCAGTCGCGAAGGCGACGAGCTTAGCAAAACCCAGTAGGGTTTATGCGCTCTCCTGAAGAGTCATGAGAAAAAAGTTCTACTGGCACCCATCACAAAGCAACGCATCCTGCGGATCAGTCGGGGCGTGAACTTTCATCCCGCTTTTATTGATAGCAACCGTTTCTGAGTCCCGAGTTTCAAGTGCGTCTTCTATTGACTGCTCCTCGGAAGGAACTGCACCAACCGGTAGACCTTCAATCATCGCTTTCTTCTGTTCGCTTTCGTCATCAAACGGTCTCGGCTCAGCTGCCGGCATATCCGACATGGATTTTTGGCCAACAAGCACTAGTTCTTTTTGCATCTCTCGGCTAACGTCGCTCATTTCAAGGGGTGATGGAGTAAGGGAGGTCAGAGTGGTCTGTAGCGGCATACTGAAAGATCGTGGCTCAGAAGCGTCGATCTGCTTTTGAAGCGAAGCAATGGCACCGAAGCCGAGCTTTCCAATTTTCTTAGCTTTATTGACGTTGGTCGTGCTCTGTTCAGCAGTGTGACGAGGCTTCATGTGTAGATAGTATGTAGTCTTCACTCCCTTCTCCCAGGCGGTAGTATAAATTTTCATGGTCTCGTCGATGTCACGAGTTTCCAAATACATATTTCTAGAAAGCGCTTGGTCAACCCACTTTTGTGCGCGAGCCGCAACTTCGATGAAAGCGTAAGGGTCGGTGGTAAAAGAAGTTTTATAGACATCTTTAATGTGCTGAGGGATACCAGAAATGTTTGAAATGTCTCCCTGATTTTCTATGATGTCATTTTTTACTCTGTCCCAGATGCCCATGTTCTTGAGATCCTTTACTAGGTTGTGATTGAGATCAAGATATTTTCCTGAAATTTTATTTCGAGAAAAAACTTGGGCAAAACGAGGATCGATACCTGGAGTCGTCGCAGAAACGAGACCAATGTTTGCGTTTGGTGCTACAGCCAACAAAGTCGCATTACGCATTCCCTTTCGAACTTTTTCGCGGAGCACGTCCCAGTTCAAACCTTTATGTTTGCTTTCTTTTGAAACAGTAATTTTGGCACCGCGGTCTTCTTCAAGTTTCTTTATGGTATCGATCGGCACCAAACCCTTTGACCAACCGGAACCTTGAAAGTTTTTATAAATACCACGCTCTTGGGCAAGGTTGGCGCTTTCGTCGATTGCCATGTAACTAATGAATTCAAAAATTCGGTCGGCAAAATCCCAGGCATGTTCACTGTCGTACGGCATGCCGAGTTGTTCGAGAGTGTCGGAGAAACCCATAAGACCCAAACCAACGGCACGATTTTCCTGGTCAGAACGAGTAGCTTCGGCAATCGCCAATTTATTTATATCGATAAGGTTGTCGAGCTGACGAATAGCAAGGCGGACACTTTCTTCGAGTCGAGGCCAGTTGATTTCGCGGTTAGTGATGTGGGTTGCAAGGTTGATTGAGGCAAGATTACAAACAGCAATATGGTCTTTGTCCTGTGGCAAACAGATTTCAGTGCACAAATTCGACATATGAATCGTACCGGTGTTGTTGTTCAAGGCACGGCTGTTTATTGAGTCTTTCCAAGTAAGCCATGGGTGGGATGTGGTCTGCAAAGAGACAAGCATTTGGCGGAATTGCTCTCTAGCTGGGACCTTTTTAAAGACCCGGAGTTTGCCAGCCAGCCCCATTTCAACGTACTCAGCATAGCGCTTACTGAAGGCTTTTCCATAAAGCTCGTTTAAGTCCGGAGTTTCTTTAGGATCAAACATGAACCAGTCCTTCCCGTCTCGGACTCGATTCATAAACTCGTCGGAAAGGTAGGCAGCGGTGTTTGCAGTACGCATACGTAGGTAGTCGTCACCAGCATTGTGTTTCCAGTTCAAAAAATCTGGAAAGTCCACGTGCCAATTTTCCATGTAAAAACAGAGGGCGCCTTTTTTCTTGCCGCCGCGCTGAACGGCACGAATCGCAGTGTCAATAATTTTTGCAAAAGGGGTTGGACCGCTTGAAGTAGTGTTTGTTGAACCGAGTGGTGAACCGGACGCACGAAGTTTTGTAATCGATGCACCAATACCGCCGGAATCTTTTGAAAGAAGGAGGACGTCCGAAACAGATTTTGCAATATGATGCATGTCGTCGTGAATTTCTAGAAGAAAACAATTTGAAAGAGCCGGACGAGTGGTGCCAGCACCGAGGTTTGTTGAGCCAGCCGCCAAATATTCAAAACGTGACATCTTGTCATAAAACTTTTTGGCCATGTCAGTTGGACTTGCTTCGTTGTAAGAAAGGCCCATTGCAATGCGCATGAAGAAAAATTGTGGGGTTTCGGTTGGGTTCTGATTTTTATCCTTCAACATGTAACGATTCAAAAGACCAGAAAGACCAGCATACTGAAAAAGTTCGTCGCGACGAGTGTCGAGCACCCCGGAGAGTTTTTTAAGATCAAACTTTTCGATCATTCGGACGTCGAGCAGGCCTTCTTCGGTCCAACGTTTGATATGACCAGGAAATTCTTCGCGGTGTTTCTTTCGAAGGATCTCTGTGTCGTTGTCATAGTCCCCCAACACTCGACGATAAACAGTTTTTAAAAGAAGCCGGGTCGCAACTTTGTCGAATTCAATGTCTTCTTTTATATTTTGGACCGCTGCGTTGATCGTGGCCTGATCCATTTCTTCGGTGGTGATGCCATCGTAGAGTGTAAGTTCTGTTTCCATCGCAATCTGCGTGACCTTGCTCACTGGATCGGTCAGTCCGACTGATGCACGCTCGATTGAACGATTAATTTTGTCTGCGTTGAACGATTCTTTGGTTCCGTCTCGTTTTGTGATTGAAATTTTCATCGGCTACTAATGACTACAACTTATATATCTAAAAGTTCCATAATTCTACCGCATAATTTTTAATAAAGAATAGTTAAAGATGAAAAAATCTATGCCAGAATACAAAAAAAATTGGCTGTAAAGTGAACGGATAAAGAAGTCGCGTAGCGCCCCTATACTCGGCTATGGTTGGCCAACAACCCGGTGGGAAATTTCCAAAATTTCTGTTTTTGCGGAAAATTTTTGGTCAAAAAGTCCCGAAAAAGGGAGTTATGCACAGGCAAAATCTGCTCCGAGACCTAACTCAGGAATATCAGTCTTAAAAATCGACCGGATCCCCCACCATCAACCCATTCCGATCAGAAAATCCAGCCGAGACTTCTAAAACATATTTTGCCGGCTCTGTTGGAGTGAAAATTTTTGGAAAACTTTCCGGTGAAACATTTTTTTCTATGTGAACCACCTTTTTCGCCTCATCGATCCAAATAATATCAATCGAAAAATTCATTTCCTTCATCCAGAAACCGTAGCGATCCTTTTTTTCAAATACAAATAGCATGCCGTGGTCGGGCGCGAGCGCAACACGACCTGAAAGGCCTCGCTCGCGTGTCGCAGGTGTGTCGGCGAGGTCGATTTGGAGGGTTTTATTAGAAATTTTGAGTGTAGAAGCGGAGTAAATGTAACTTGCTTCTTGAGTTGTCTCTGGAAGAGACTGTTCGTTCTGAAAGAATAAAACTAAAAATGCGATCAGTATCAAGAGGAGAGCTAACCCTATAACAAAACTCTTTTTCATATTTAAGGAGTAACTTCAAACTGAAACGGGTTGCTTATATAACCAGTAGCAGATTGCACCACCAAGTAATAAATTCCCGTCGGAGTATCTATTAAAGAACAGTCTGGTGAACAATCATTACTATAAATTCTCTCTGGAAAATCAAATTCAACTATTGAACCATTTGAGCTGGAATTAAAGTTACCCCACCACCACCCATAATTACCGTACACACTAACGATCGGTTGTGTAGAAAAATTCGAACCATTTATTACCACATGAGACATCACGGGTCCAGACACAGGACTAGCATTTGTAATTACAACAGGATCATACACCTCTACCGTAAATGGTTCGTAAGTTACCAATCCGCTGGTCAAGTTTACTACTGTAACCTTTGGATAATAAACACCGAAAGGAAGATCGTTTGGAATAGTAAAGGTAATAGTTTTCTGAAGTGTGGTAGCCTGCTCATCATTTGAAGGCGCAGAACTTACTCTGTCCGGAGTTATTTCTGGTTGCCAAGAGGTTGGTATGTCTGTTGTCACCCTAAAATCAGAACTGCCACAAGAAACCGAATCTCCATTTCCATAATCAACCCAGACAACATTCTCCGATCTTCTCGTTACTGCACCAGCACTACCAATACCCACAACTGGATTTCCACGAGAACATACAGGGGTTACAATTTCAGTATCAAATTGAATAGAGTTGGGAGTAACTTGAACAACCGGTCCGATATGAATTCCTCTGGACGGATCTGAGAAAGAAGCCTGATCATTCAGTGTCGGATTAACAGAATCGTCATACCAGGTATCAGTCGTTGGACTCATATCTAACAAGCGAACGTGCGGGTAACCCATAAAGGTATTCGACCGTACTATACGATTTACAAACAAACCCTGTTGATTTGAACTAACATTCTCATCATTTAATTTTCTATCAAAACCTAATCCCTTTCTATACTCAAGATAAAGCGGAGTGACTGGAAAACCTAGTATTTTTATTTTAGCGAGCTGCTTTGCGGAATTACTTTGTTCAAGACTGTTAAGTGTGTATCGTCCGGATGAAGTAATATTAATTTCTTTGTCTGGTGTTATCCATCCAAGCAATTCCTTATAGAAAGCGTTGAAGTGTAATGAGTAGCTTGGTTCACCCATTGTGTCAAAGGTGTTTCCGTATTCATAATGATTGCAATTACCCGACAAAGAACTTTCTCCACAATCCCAACCGTTAGCATGCATTACTCCAAGACTATGACCCATTTCGTGACTCATAAGATGATCAAACAATGTCCAGTCAAATGGTTGGGGTGTTGGACTGAAACCTTGATACTGCTCAGAAAAAGTAGCGGGTGTAGCTCTCACCCAAGCAACAGAAAGATTGTAGGTAGTATCCCCCATATCAATATCAATCTTACCTACGGTTGAATGAGCGCCGAAACAATTTCCATTAGCGGCAATAACCAAACGATCATAATCAGACAGATCAATACCGTTATTTTCGACAATCGAAACCAAATCATTACTTTCTGGCGGCAAATCAATACGACTACAGTGACCAGGTAGAGTGTGCCACCCACTCACATCTCCTGTAAAGTACATCTTGCCGTATGACTGCTCACGGTAGAAACCTTGAAACTGTCCGTGAAAAACGAGATCCGAAACTTCTGCTGGTGTAATTACAGGCGGCTGAGAATGTTCAAAATTCACTAGAAGGACCAGGGTACGTTGTTCACCAACTGAATCTGGTGGTGGAGCTTTTACGAGCTCAACTACATCGTCACTATCGGCCACCACAACAGATCCTAATTGCAATCCAATAACCTTAAGCGTACCACCAGAGGTCATTAATGTTTTTTTGGTCAGATATAAATTGTGTCTATCTTTACCAACCTTCAAGAAATAATCGAAACGAGAATTTTTTTTATGATCGAAATCGTCTATATGAATTACCTCGACTTTCCCTGTCAAAACCACTCTCATTTCAATTTCCCCTTGAAGCTCCACTGGAATTTTAGTTCGAATCGCGGGTTGTAACTCCGAAAGTAAGAATAAACGAGGATCTTTTTTTGCTAACATGACCAAAAAATTTTTTCTCATCTTTAGTAAGTCAACCAATATTGATTCCTTTGTTTTTCCATCTGTGTCTGATGGAATAACAGTCCGGGATAATATTGTTTTGGTTTGAGTTTCCACCAATGCCGCTCCAATCACATTCGCCTCGACGTCTTGTGCCGGTACAAGGTTGTATCCATTAGGTGTTATTGATCCAGAACCAGAACCACCTGAACCATCTCCGGAATCACCGCCAGAATCTTCCGGCGTTATGTTTGAGGTATTAACCGAAGAACCACCAGTTGAACGCTGTCTCGTTTCAACTTTTACATCAGCCGTGGGTGAAATCGCCGCCTCAATTTCCTCATTTAAATGCTTGATGATTGCAAAAAGTTGCTGACCGGTTAGTTCCCGCGCTTCAGCTACTGCAACTTTTTTCTGACTATCTCGAGCTGAAGCAGACAAAAAATACAGCACACCATCTGGTCGCACGTAGGTGCTCATGTGCAATGCCGAAGTGATGATAACGGCCGCGGCGGCAACTCCAAGAAT
>CAYMIB010000024.1:0-11593 GCA_964390475.1 uncultured Candidatus Saccharibacteria bacterium
ACTATAAAGATGTCGATATTTTGAAGAAATTCCTAAATCCGCACGGCCGCATGATTGCTAAAAAGCGAACTGGTGTGAGCTCAGGTCATCAACGCCAGCTTGCTCTTGCTGTAAAACGCGCTCGTTTCATGGGTTTGCTACCATTTGTTTCTCGATAATCTTCTCTTATCCTCTTGCATTGAAAAACAGCCACGGCACGTGTCGTGGCTGTTTTGTTCCGCATCATGCGGAAGTTCGTTTACTTTGTAAACCTCCTTCCCGGTGGGACCTTCCGGCGCACCCTCATGTCTAGAGTTAATTATACCAATAGCAACTACACCCGGTCGGCGTAATCCCCAGTTTCGGTATTGATCCTGATAACATCTCCCTGTTCGATGAACATGGGGACGTTTACGGTTGCCCCGGTTTCGACAGTGACGATTTTGTTGCCACCTTTTACGGTATCGCCCCGGACAGCAGGCTGAGACTCGGTTACTCTGAGTTCAACCTTGATTGGCATTTTGATACCGATAATTTTTTCTTCAAAAACCATAGCTGACACAACAGAGTTTTGCTTTAGGAATTTGATACCTCGGCCCAAGGTTTGCTCCGAAAGGGTAAAACGCTTACTTGCATCCTTTTCCTCGCAAAACCAGTATTCGCCTTTATTCGAGTAGAGATACTTGATTTCTTTTGATTCCATTTCGGCCTCGTCAACTTTTTCAGATACATGGAAAGAAACCTCCTTTATTCCGCCAGTGATGAGGTTACGCATTTTTACAGCGTTAACCGGCTTGCGTTGCTGTTTTCTAAAGACATGAGAAGTAAGGACTTCATATGGCTCACCTTCGTAGACGATGTATTTTTTTTCAGTGATTTCGTTGTATTCCAGCATAGTTTTCAGAGTATAAAGGAAGATCCTGCTTACGACAAGAGACAAACTTATCGAAATACTTCTCGAAATGAGCGCCGTCGCTCGTGCTCGAGCGCGGCTACTCTCGGCACCTCCGTGCCTGCGGAAACTCATTTCTCAAAGCATTCCGATAAGTTACTAGTCTTCTTTGCTTGAGGTATTTTCTTCGGAGTCGTCCGACCCTGATGTTTTTGTAACTGCGTCTTCGTCGATCTTCTTTAGAATAACTTTCAAAATTTCATTCGCGGTTTTTACGTTTTCTTTCAAAAACTGGCGGGTAGAATCGTAGCCACGGCCGAGTTTTATTTCGCCATAAGAATAGCTGTTTCCAGTTTTGGTGATGACGCTATGCTTTTCACCAAGCGCAATGATTTCACCCTCGCGTGAAATTCCTTCGTTGTACATCAGGTCGAACTCAGTCTGGCGGAATGGGGCAGCGACTTTGTTTTTTACAACTTTGGCTCGAATGCGGGAGCCGACAACTTCTTCTGCCTTCTTTATCTGAGCAATGCGGCGAATGTCGATACGAACTGAGGTGTAGAATTTCAAAGCTTTTCCGCCGGGTGTGGTTTCTGGGTTGCCGAATGTTACACCGATCTGCATGCGGATTTGGTTAATGAAAATGACGATTGTTTTTGATCTGGCAACAATAGCGGTGAGTTTTCGTAAGGCCTGAGACATGAGACGAGCTTGCTTGCCGACATGGTGTGCCCCCATGTCGCCCTCGATTTCGTCTTTTGGTGTAAGGGCGGCGACTGAGTCGATGACAATGACGTCGATCTTGCCAGAACGAACCAAGCTTTCGGTGATTTCAAGAGCTTGCTCGCCGTTGTCTGGCTGGGAAATTAAAAGCTCATCAATTTTTACGCCAAGCTTTTTTGAATACTCCGGGTCCATCGCATGCTCAGCATCGATGAAGGCGCAGATGCCGCCTTTCTTCTGAGCCTCAGCGATGACGTGCAAAGCAAGCGTAGTTTTTCCAGAAGACTCCGGACCAAAAATTTCGACGATACGTCCGCAGGGAAGTCCGCCGACACCAAGAGCGGCGTCGAGGCCGATTGAACCAGTTTTGACCACGTTCACATCAACTCGCGGTTTCTCGCCGAGTTTCATGATCGCATCGTCGCCGAACTTTGTTTTTATCTGATCAATCGCGTCGTCAATTGCTAAATCATTTTTCTTTAGGGCTTTCGGTTCTTTCTTTTTCATGCTGGTTATTATTTTTTAGCTGATAGTTTACTGACGATATTTTTTACTGATACTCCGATATGGTTGCATGCTGTCTTACCAAAGGTTCACTTGGTTTTGTGTACAAAATTTCTACAAAAGATTCAGTTTTTCGGCCAAAACGGTCTTCGGCATAAACTTTTACCTGGTTGCTACCATTTGAAAGAACAAATTTTTCTTTAAAGCTGCCATCCGGTCTGACTGAAATGACTCGGTCGTTCATTTCGATACGGACAATATTTTTAGTTACGCCGGTAATGTCCGTTACAGGTGTCCTTGAAACCGCCCCATCAGACGGAGACACGATTGTAACGATTGGGCCATTCAGCAAATTTCTAGATTCAAAAAAAGCATACCCGCCTATACCAGCGAGAACTACAGCCGCTAAAGTAATTCTGATACTTATTTTACCCACTGTTTATAAAATTCCCTTTAAGTATATATCAAGAAATCTTAAGAACTCGGGTCATCACCTGTGGATTGTGAATTGTCTGGGCCAAAAGAGTCTGTCCTTGAGTCGCTTTTCACGAGAACGTCGCGCGGTTTGGCACCAGAACCGGCCGAAACGACGCCGCGTTCTTCCAAAATGTCTATAAGTCTAGCCGCTCGAGCATAGCCGATTCGTAGTTTGCGCTGGAGGAATGAAGTTGAAGCTTTGCCAGCCTGAGTAACGATATCGCGGGCCTCTTCATATAGCGCGTCTTCGTCTTCATCTCCACCGAAACTATCGAACATTGCACCACTGTCGGCAGTCTTTTGTTCGCCAACGATATCAAGAGAAGGAATCAGTTCGTCTTCGTATTGTTTTTTAAGGAAATCAACGACGCCTTTAACCTCGCGTTCAGAAATGAAGGCCGACTGAATACGTTGTGGCTGAGACATGTCGCTAGACTGGAAAAGCATGTCGCCGGCACCGAGAAGTTTTTCTGCACCAGCCGCGTCAAGGATAGTTCGGGAGTCGATCTGAGAAGTCACTTGAAGGGCGATCCGAGTTGGAATGTTGGCTTTGATCAGGCCGGTAATGACGTTTACTGATGGGCGTTGGGTCGAAAGGATTAAATGAATACCAACCGCTCGGCTCATTTGGGCCAAACGAACGATAGACGCCTCAAGTTCGCGCGGATAAGTCTGCATAATGTCCGCCAATTCATCGATAATGACGACAAGATATGGCATTGTCTCCGGTCCGGCATCATCAACACCGTCTTCGTCAGAATCATCAACATCTCCATTTTTGCTAGCGTTTTTCGCGGCGCTTTTTTGCAACTTCTCAAGTTTCGGCGCCAAAATATTTTTATGATATGAGTCGATGTCGCGGACACTCTCTTTTTCCAAAATATCATACCGACGATCCATTTCTTTCGCCGCCCACTTCAACGCCATGATGGTTTTCTTGGCATCGGTGATGACCGGTGTAAGCAAATGCGGAATATTGTTATACAAAGTCAGCTCGACACGCTTTGGGTCGATCATGATGAACTTCAAATGCTCGGGCGAGTTTCTGTAAAGCAGGGAAGTGATAAGGGCGTGAATGGTTACGGATTTTCCGGAACCAGTAGCACCAGCTACGAGCAAATGTGGCATTTTGGCAATGTTTGCGAAATGGGATCGGCCAGAAACTCCTTTCCCGAGAGTAATGAGCAGTGGTTTGTCTGACTGAGTGAACTCTGCGCTGCCAACCAAATTTCCCAAACCAACCGTAGTTTTTACACTGTTCGGAATTTCGATTCCAACCAAAGATTTCCCAGGAATTGGTGCCTCGATACGAATCGGATGCGCCGCCAAAGCCAAAGCTAAATCATTTTGAAGGCCAACAATGCGCGCCAGCTTTACACCCTCGGCTGGTTTTAGAGAATATCGAGTCACCGACGGCCCGATCGAAATCTCATCCATCTCTACATCGATGCCGAAATTCTGTAGCGTCCGCTTAATGATGTTTGAGTTTGCTTTGATGTCGCCGACTCCTGGCTTGCCTTTGTCGTTTTCAAGTAGTTCAATCGGCGGTGGAATGTATGGTTTCTGAGTCGCCAATCTAAAACCAGCAGCAGCACCCAAAGCTTTTCCTTTGCCAAAAAAACCAACCTCTTCATCCGAACTCGCAGGTATATTTTTTGCTCTACCGGCTTCCTCGGCTTTTTTATCCGCAACCATTTTTGCGGCCATATCATTTTCAGACCCAGCATCAGTCATGCCAGCGATTTTTATGGTCGTTTCATCGTCCCCGCTCTCTTTCTTTTTAAATAACCGGCTGATAGGGGACACGATCATATTTAGACTAAGGGCGGTATCAAACATCGCCAAAACTGAAACCGCAACTACTCCACCCAAAACGAGAGTAGTCACGGTCGTATCAAAGAGAGCAACCAAGGGGCTAGAGATTATTCCACCTAAAAAACCACCCTTTTCGGCCACAGCCAGGTTGATCAACCCAAGTGTTGAGAGGAATAGGATGAGTGCACTAATGATCTGTACCTTTGCAACATTTTTCTCTTCATCTCTAGGTAGTAAAAAAAGGACGCCAAGCGCAATTAAGACCAAGGGTAAAAAATAGTAGCCAATACCAATCAGTCCACCCAGCATCCCAAAAGTTTTAACTCCGACCAGTCCAGCCTTTTCAAAAGCAGCCAATAAAAGAAAGATTGCGATAACAAAAAATACGACCGCACCTATCGCTCTACGGGTGCTTTCGTTTAGGTTCATAAATGCCTCTGCACCCAGCTTGTTTACCAAAGGTTCCTTTCGGGATTTTCTTTCTTTTCTAGCCATATTCTTCTTATGATAACACTTATGCGAATCGCATTTTTTTGGGGATATCCCGCTCCGCTCGCCTGTGCCACAAAGTCTTCATGTAGCTTATGCAAAATAGGGTTTATGCAAAGCTAGTGCGGAGTCATTCACTTGAACATAAAAGACACTTGATTTTTGTCTGATATAGGGGTATTCTTTAAGTAAAGGACACACAGGTCTTAAAAGACAACCACTTAATCTAAAGGACATTGAACGAACTATCTATAAATAAAAATAGTCCAGAGCTTGGGCTAGAAACAGATTCTAGCGAGCTTTTTCAACATTCTAAAAAGGACATTCAGTCAGAGTACTTTTTAGAAAGAGTAAAAAAGATGTCCACGGCGATCTATATCGTGACAAACTTGATGCCGCAAAATGATCCACTTCGAGTCTCGATCAGAGAATTATCTATAAGACTTTTGTCGCTTATTGGCCCCTCGTCTGTTGGATATTCGCCAAAGGAAATTTCTACTGAGATTGGTGGTTTGTGTAAGAAAATCAGTGCCATGTTTGAAATAGCCTTTTTTTCTGGCTATATTTCAGAGATGAACTTCTCGGTTTTAAAATCCGAATTAGACATTTTTACCGCTGAAATTTCTGATTACGAAGGAAGCCAAAAAATCATCAATCCGGACTTTCTTAAATTTAAAGCCCAGCCTGATTCTACCTACAGCAAATTGTCTCTAACAGAAAGCGGAACAAGCAACGGTCCTTCAAAAGGACAAAAAAACAGCAAACCTAAAAAAGCCCTCAAAAGCAGCCCTCAAAATGCTGGTCAGTATAGGTCAGAGTCAAAAGGGGATAGACCGTCTAGCTCAAGGGGTTTAGTAGAGACAAAGAGGGTGAGCCGGGTAGAATCCATTTTATCCATAATTAGGCTTAAAGGGGAGGTTAGTATAAAAGACATTTCTTCAGTAGTTATTAATTGTAGCGAGAAAACCATACAGCGTGAGCTCATAGCTTTGGTTGAAAAAGGGACCCTTAAAAAATCTGGTGACAGACGTTGGAGTGTCTACTCGCTGGTTTCCTAGGAAAAAAGACCTTTATTATCCACAGATTTTCTTTGCCCCAACCCGTTTTTGACCGTAGTATTGACCGTAGCAGTAAGTGTTTGCCAGTGGGAACCATTGTGCTAGACTATCTGCTGTCCAGAAATTTGCCCTGTAAGGATGTGTTTTTAAAGGCGTCCTTACTTTTGCAAGTCAATGCGGGGTCTTTGACAATTTAATACTTGAAAGTTTAGTAAAATTGTGGAAACGGTTTTCGTTTTTGCGTAATCGTTTTCGCATATGTTCGTAACTCCCGTATTCCTTATCCCTTCAATCTTGATAACTGTTGAAATCAGACCCACATTACTACTAACTCATTGGTTCGAAGTCGGTCGAAAGAATTAGAACCAATAAGATTAGAAAGGTACCCGAAAGAAATCTTCACAGAAATTTTTCGGGTATAGAAAAGAAAGTAGAAAGTAATTTATAAGAAGATTATAAGCAGGTTCATTTTTCACCACACATTTATAAATAATCCGGTGAAGAATTGAAATAAACCCAAATATGAATTTAATAACAAAATCAAGAACTGCAAAAATTGCAGCAGGAATCGTTGGTTTTGCTTTTGCCTTCTCTCTAGTCGTAGCACCAGCTACAGCAGGAGCTCAGACAACTGCACAACTTAACGCTTTGATCGCTTCACTTACTGCGCAGATTGCAGCATTACAAGCACAGATGTCTGGTGGAACAACATCAGGATCTCACACCTTTACTGTCGACCTAACAGTCGGTAGCACTGGTTCAGAAGTTGTAGCTCTTCAGACATGGTTGGTATCAAAAGGCTTCCTCACAATGCCAGCTGGCGTTGCGATGGGAACTTTTGGTCCTTTGACTCAGTCTGCAGTTGCTGCATACCAGTCTTCAAAAGGCATCACACCTGCAGCAGGTTACTTTGGCCCGATCACTCGAGCTTCAGTTAACTCAACTGTAGTTGTAGGTCCTGGTCCTGGCCCAACTCCTGGTCCTGGCCCAACACCAAGTCCTGATCTAGAAGGTGAAGCTGGTTCAATTGATAGTTACGATCTTCAGTCAGAATTCAACAACGAGGACGTTGGTGAAGGCGAGGAAGAAGTAAATATCATGAGCTTTGAAGTTGACGTTGATGACGGTTCAGATATTGAAATCACTTCTATGAAGGTCTGGTTCGAAAATCAGGACACAGGTTCTTCAGAAGACTTTGATGATTTTGCAGAATCAGTCCAAATCTGGCTTGATGGCGAAATGGTCGGAGAAGCAGATGTTAATGATTTCTCTGCTGACGACACATCAGGAACTGAAACTGACAACTCAACTGGCGACAGCATTGACGAATGGGAGAAGACAATCTCTCTCGACGGTGCAATTATTGACGCTGGTGAGACAGGTGAATTCACAGTTTCTGTTACTGCTGTAAACAGCATTGACTCAGCTGATCATGATTCAGATGATTGGGATGTCGCTGTTCACACTGTTCGATTTGAAGATGCTTCAGGCGCTGTAATCAGCGAGACACCTTCAATCTCAACAAGCGAGACAGCGTTCAACTTTGGAACATTTGCTTCAGCTGCTGATGTTGAGATGAAAATTTCTCTCGACAACGACAGCCCAGATGCACAGGTTGTAAACGTTGATGCTTCTGACGAAACTTCATCTGTTGAACTTTTGAAGTTCAGTATTGAAGCAGAAGGTTCAGATATCACAATCCATGATCTTCCGATCTTCCTTACTGTTGATCAGCCAACCGTTACTGACGACGTTGACTTTGTAACTAATAACCTCGTCCTTACCGTTGACGGTGAAGATTACACAGAAAGCGTCTCAACTAGCGCAGGTTCTTCAGCAACTGTTACATTCGACGATCTCGACATTACAATCAGTGAAGGCGACGAGCTTTCATTCACAGTGTCTGCTGACTTAAACGACACTCAGGCAGCTGAGTTCGTAGATGGCGACACTTTGAAAGCTGAGCTTCTCTCATACACT
The DNA here is from genome assembly GCA_964390475.1 of uncultured Candidatus Saccharibacteria bacterium. GTDB lineage: Bacteria > Patescibacteriota > Minisyncoccia > Phycocordibacterales > DATGWK01 > JAHFLV01. The sequence goes on from CAYMIB010000024.1 coordinate 7,918, forward strand.
GTCGATGATATCGACGCAGATGATGAAGAAGGAGACAGTATCTCTAATGACGATGCAACCGGAACAGCTCTCGGAGATGCAATGGCATTCTACGATGTGGGTATCATGGTTTCATTTGTATCAGCTACAGAGGAAGTTACAGACGGTGGTGTTAATGCATACGACGGAACCGGTACATTTGTTATCAAGTTCTTGGTCGAGGCGTTTGACGGCACAATCTACGTATCTGACTCTGATGTAGCTACAACAGCTGCAACTATTCCAGATGCAACAGTTACTTCAGCAGGTGTACGATACCTTGTTGATGGTGCTGGAACAGCAACTACAGAAAACCTTTCAACAGTTGTAACATTCACAACTAGTGACGGGGCAACAGATTCTGGAGTAACCAACGGTGTTGAGCTTGCAGACGGTGAGTCTTCAACCTTCACACTCACAGCAACTCGTACAAACGACAACTCTGGTGACGCTGGTCTATTCAGAGTTCTTCTAAAGGCAATCACTTGGGCAACCACAGATGCTTCTACACAGAACGTCTATGACTTTGACCTCGAGGATTACAAGACAGATTCAGTTTCAATCAACTAATACGTTAGTTTGATTAGACAGGGTAATGTCTGAAACAAAAACCACCCCAAACGGGGTGGTTTTTGTTTGTGTATGATATAAACTTACTACATGAATTCAGACACTAAGCTCAGCTTGACCGGAATATTGACCGGAATAGGGATGTTTATCTTGCCGTTCGTGATGTCTCGCAATCTATTTTACGCTGGTATAAATGCCAAAGTTTTTTTGCTAGCCGGCCTCGTTTGTTGTTTGTTGATAGTTCTTGCCTGGCGATTATTCAACAAAAAACCTGTTTCTCTAAATATTAAAAAAGGTTGGTTGCTTTATTCACTGATGGCGACGTTAACCTTGCATCTTGTATCAGCCTTTAGCGGTGTCTATTTTTGGCGTTCCGTTTTTTCAGACATTATTAGGTCAGACGGTGTCCTTTTTCTGACCATGATTGGTCTGCTAGCTTTTTGTTTGAGATCTATGGCGACTGCGAGGGATTGGAGTTTTATTAGAAGGTCAATTGTTATTTCTGCTGGTTTGTTTGCTTTGTTGACGTATCTTGGCCCTGGAGGATTTGGTTTGACTGGTCGGTTTATTACTGCCAATTTTTCTATCTCTGGTCTGACATTTGCCAACGATACCTTCGCTGGCGCTTATGTGTTGCTTTCAATTTTGGTCACAATCATTGAAATTTCCAAATCCTGGACTAATGTAAGCGATAAAAAGAGGAAATTTGTATATATCGCATCTTTTTTGGCTCAATGTTTTTCTCCTTTGTTTATCAATCTTGGAGCCTTGTTTAGCGGTGCTGTTTTTACAACACCCACAGCTTTGATCGGCAGTGCTCGAGCCTCTGCTGTCACTCTGTTTTTGGTTCTAGTTAATTTGGCTGGCTTTTTTATTATAAAAAAGTTTTTCAAAGACGGGACTAACAATAAAGCTCTACTGGCTTGGTCCGCAGTGTGGCTTGTTGGTTTTTTTGCTGTTACTGTTGCTCTCGTTGTCCCAGGAAGTTTTGTTCAGAAATTTTATCTTAACGAAGAGTCGTCATTAGCTCGACCGGTGGTTTGGGAGAGAGCAATTGAGTCAATAAAAGAAAGACCGTTACTTGGTTGGGGCCCAGAGAATTTTCAATTTGCTTTTAGTCGCCATTTTGACAATAGATTGTACCTTGACCGAGGTGGACGAGAGATCTGGTTTGATAAGGCTCACAACTTCACAATCGACACTCTGGTCGAAGTTGGTATTGTGGGTCTCGTGTCGCTTTTCGTTTTGATTTTATTTTTTATTCGAACAATTACAAGAGCCCGAAGGTTGAACTTGATCTCTGATTTTGAGTGTTACGTTTTGTCACTCCTGGTATTTGCGCATATTTTCCAGATTCAAACGTCGTTTGATACAGTCTCAACCTATGTACTCATTGGAATAATTCTTGGCTATGGAGTTTGGCTAGAGAACAGAATTCTTTCCTTGGAACCGAAGACCCAAAAGAGTGTCTCATCGAACAGCTCCCTTTTTGATATAGTCGCTGGTTCTGTCGCGATAGTTATTTTGTTTGGCCTTTCCTTTGTTTATGTAAAAGAATATTCTAGGCAGATTGCCCTTGTCGATATATTTAGAACTACAAAAATTGAGTCTCAAGACAAACTCACAGAAAGAGCCTTGTCGAGAGTTTCTGATTTTGAATCTCTAAGGCTTTCTTCAGCTTCTTTGATCAAGGGTGGTCTCGCTCAGGTTTCGGCATCAAACAGTGACCCAAAAACTACTGCTGTAGTACTGGCGCAGGTCTCGAAGCAGGAGAAATATTTTGTGGAATATTTAAAGGAAATGCCCACGGATTATCGGGCCAGGATGAACTACGCTTACATTTTGCTTATCAAAACAACGATGGGTCAGAATAGGATAGCGGACGCAAAAAGTATAATTTCTGAATCTTACGTTTTATCACCGGGAAATCCACTGACTTATGCCCTTGATGCTGTTGCTGATCTGTATTCAGGAAATCTGAAGGCCGCTAAAGCAAAAACTCAAGAAATGTTGGTCCTTAACCCAGATGCTGAATTTTCTAAGGAAATTATTAAGTACGTGAATTTTCAAGAGAAGCAGTTTCCAAGCGTGACTGTTCTAAAACTAGAGAATTTATAAATTAAAAACTAATCTACATGTCCCAATACTTCAACAAAAGATTTTTCAGGTTACTGGTGACTTTTCTGGTCATTCTTGTGGTTAGTCTCGCTGTGAATTTTATCGTTTCGGGCGACTATGGTTTTGCGGGGGTTTAGGGTTTGCTTGGTTGACATCGTCAGCTTATATTCTGTATAATCCTCAACCTAAGGCCAAAGACAATAGGTCAACGGCCGACATTTGTCGGTTGAAGATAAAGCCACGGTTTTGCAGGGCGCCTATCGAGGTTTTCTCCGCGGTTTGTTCTAGTTTCGCTAGACATTCAGTTCCGCGGCCTTAATCAAAGGTCGTTTTTTTATTCAAAAATAAAAATAAGCGGCGCCAACGGCGTCAAACAAATGGCTATTACAAAAGCAAAGAAAGGAGATATTTTGGCAAACCTCCAGGGTATTTTCAAAGATTCTCTTTCTGTTGTATTCGTAAACTTTCACGGTTTGTCTTCAAACGACGCCAACGAAGTTCGCAGTACTTTAAAGAAGGAAAAAATTGGTTACGTTGTGGCCAAGAAATCTTTGGCAAGAAAGGTTCTCGATGAAGCAAAGGTAGAAGGTGATCGACCAGAATTCCCAGGTGAACTCGGTATCGTCTACGGTCCTGACGCGATTGCTCCGGCTCGAGGTGTCTATGCTTTTCAGAAAAAGCTCGAAGACAAAATCTCGATCGTCGGCGGAATTTTCGAAGGCCGGTTCGTGAACAAGAGCGAAATGGAAGTTGTGGCTCAGATCCCACCGGTTCAGGTTCTCCAAGGTATGTTCGTCAACGTCATCAATTCTCCGATTCAGCGCATGGTTATCGCCATGAGTGAAATCGCCAAGAAAAAGACTGCGTAGTCCGTGACTCGGGTGTTTGAAGAGGTGAGATGAGATTAGTGAAAATTAAAATTATAAATTCAATTAAAATTATTAAATTACTATGGAAAACGTAGAAATCC
>CAYMIB010000025.1:0-11570 GCA_964390475.1 uncultured Candidatus Saccharibacteria bacterium
TTTCATGCTTTCTATTCTACCCCAATAAAACTATTTTTTTCTATTAATATAATTTCTAACCGTACTGGGGCTTCTTACAAACGCAGTGCCTCCGTCTGCTGAATTAGGATCATGGAAGACAACGGTTCCAGTTGTGGTATTGCCATAAACGGTACGCCCGTTTGATAATGGCTTAACAACATCTGGATTGTCCATAACACCCTTGATATGAGCTGCCAGCCCCTTTGAATCTGTAATTCCTAGACCCGCAAAATCACCAATATGATCTGTTCCAGCATGGCCGCTTGCAATTTTCTCAGCAATACTTTGATTTGTTTGACTTCCCGCTGGAGTAGAATTTGTAGAGCTTACACCTCCTGTGTTGTCCAAAAAGTTATACACCCCAGCCCCAGCTACCGTTGCACCGTGTGTTGCGATTCCAGCACCCAAAGCTGCTGCGGGGGCTCCGGCAATTGCCAGCGTTCCACCACTACCCACAGTTATAACAGCTCCTCCTGTTGCAATTGTTGAACCAGCACCTATTTCTGCAATACCTTGAAGTATCGAAACAACATCGGCAGTGGACTGACCTTTTTGGTAGTCAACTCTGTTTCCATTGTATGAACTTGGCGATACTCTCCCCATTCCTCCAGCATTATTTGATAGATATGCATTAGCAAATCCATTCGCATAATCCCAGATGCTTTCACCGGTTGGATCTGTGTACCTAATTGGATTATTAATTGCATAACTGTATGAGTTTAATTTTTGCGGATCCACCAGGACAATCAGATCTTTTTTAGAAGAACCGACTCTCAGAAATACTGGATCTTGTGAAAGGAACTGCCCCCTCTTCCCATCCTGATATCTCGCACCCATATAGTTAAGATCAGTCTGGGTATCATAGATATGCCCAGTATATTTGTGTTTCTCTTTGAAACCAGTGACGGTGTTGTCAATTCGAATCTTGCCAAATGGGTAGTAGTCGAGGGTTTCTTCGAGGTCAGCGTTTGAGTCAGTGGTGACGTTTGATCCTGTCAGGTGGTCAGTGTGTATATAGTGGATATTGTGAATATAAGGGATGCCACTGACACAGCAGTCGAATCCTTCGGTTCCAACATCTCCTAGGTCGTCTTCACCGGTGTTCATGTTACCCATGTCTGGTTCACTGACGATGGTGGCGACCAGTTCATTGTTGGCATATATGTGTTTGGTGTAGATGTCGCCTAGGAGGTTGTAGAACTTGTTGACGTATATGGTGGTGCCAGAGGTGTCGGTGTAACTTGTGCGTTCACCTGCAGGGTCGTAGGTGGAGGTGGTGGTGCCGGTGCCGCTTGCGCTCTGGATTAGTTCATTTCTGTAGTTCCAGGTGTGGGAGAGGGAGCTTAGGGTGAGGAGGTTGCCGTTGTTGTCGTAGGTGGCATTGTTTGAGGCGACAGTGGTGACGGCGTGGGGGTTGGCGAAGCTCACTCCATTGTTGCCAGCGTAGGTGTATGTGCCGATGTCGGATTTGTTTGTGAGGTTGCCGATGGCGTTGTAACTGTATGTTTCGAGGTAGTTTGAGGTGGCGGCATTTGTCGTTGAGGCCGAGGTTAGGCGGTGGAGGTCGTCGTAAATAAAATCGATTGTTTTGGCCGAATCGGTACTTGAGGTATCAATAATTTTGGTAACATTGCCGACATCATCATATGTATATGCCAGATCTTGATATTTATTGGTGTTGAATTTTGTTTCCTTGTCAGAAATTCGGTAGAGCTCAGTCTGGTCGTATGTACTGGTCGTTGTTGCATTGTTCCCATATTCGAGATAGCTGTGCTGACCCAAAGGAGAGTAGTCGATGTCTTTGATAATTTGACTCGAACCAGCCGACGCTAGAGTTTCTTTCCATGAAATACGCTCGAGTTGACCAGCAGAGTTGTAGTCATTTGTCGTCACCGATCCGTCAGCGTGATTTATGGTTAGAGAGTTTCCAAGTCGATCATTAGTATAGTTGGTCGCATAGCTCACACCACCAATTGTCTTCACTTCCCGTTTAATAATTCCGAGTGGATTATATTCGTTGGTTATGCGGAAACTTGTTGATGATGCCACACACAAATGGCCAATGCCTCCTGAACAACTGTCATATGTATTCGTGATTTCATTCCCCGCTGACCCGGTATAATTTTCAACAGTTAGTCGGTTTACGTCATCATAGGTATAGACAACATTGTTCGACACTGGATCAGTAGTAGAGGCAACATTCCCAGCACTGTCAAAAGCGTAGTACCACGTGCCGAAATACGAATCACCCGAAGCGTGCAGGTCTTGGGCGGTGAGCCGGCGACCAAGCCCGTCATAAGTGAAATTTCTAATATTACTGAGCGAATCGGTTATTTTGGTCAGATTTTTGTTTCCATCGTACTCGTAGGATGTTGTATACGTACTGCCGCCGTTTATTTCATCCACTCGCACCAGATTGTCGTAGGCGTCTTTGTAAAGATGCTTTACTTCGCCGTTCGGGTCGGTCACAGTCAGCTTCCAATCATCATACGCATTCGTTGTTTCGCCCACTGCGTTTTCAATCGACGTCACGCGGTATAGCGGATCATATTCATAATTTATGTAGAGCGCGCTTGTAGTTGTGGCCGCGGTTGAACTCGCACCAGACGAGAAATATGGCAGTGACTCCTTTAGCACCTTGCCAATAGAATTATATTTTGTGTCTTTAACCGAAAACATTCCAGAATCCTCAGCTTCATTTCTTTCCTGAACCACTCTGCCGAAGCCGTCAAAATAAGCATACGCGACAGTTGAGGTCGCGGCGTTTAAATAATTCGTTTTGTGGACAGTTCGAGGCAGAGCACCAGAGTCGTTATACTCGTATGCTGATTTAGTAACGAGAGTTGTCGGTGTCGTAAGGTCTGGCTGCTTTTCTTCGATCACACGGTCGAACCCGTCAAACACAGTCTGAAATATATAGCCATTTAGATCTTTAATCTGCTTTGCTTTGCCAGAAGAATAGTCGTACACAAATGTCGTGTTCTGACTTAACGGATTTGTACTAGTCGCTGGGTAAAGATTATAAGTGTCATACGAGTAAGTCGTGGTTTTGTCGCGCGGATCTTTTTCTTGGGTCACCAACCCATAGGAATTGTACGTTTTCTCGAAATCAACATATGAGGAACCCGACTCCCAATGCTCCTCTTTAGTAGGATTGCCTTTTGTTATCGAACCGAATGAAAGTGTGTCGTAGTAGACTTTCTTTTCTCTCACCTTGCCACCGCTCTGATCCACAACCACTTCCTTAGATATCGCATACAGAAATGGCGTGCTGGTCGCTGTACTAGTGGCATAGGTTAGAGTAGTTGTGAATTTGTCACTTCCTGTATCGCTAAATGTTCCGTCATTGCTTCCGGAAACTTCGCCGTATTCAACACTCTGAGTTAGATTTCCGGTTGAATTGTCATAACTCAAACTACTTGCCTTTTCCTTGTGATCACTGTCGCCGTCGTACGCAAACTCGACACTGTCACTAAGTTTTACGAATGAGACACCGTTGCCCATATCAGCCCTGTCCCATTTATTAATCGTTTTTGAGTACAAATTATTATTTGAATCATACGACTCAACACGATATGGTTTTCCGGCTTTTGAAATATGATCAGAATATTCGCCCGTAGAGGAAGCGGATTCATTACCCTGATGGAAATAGGTCTTCGTGATGTTACCAACATCATCCACTCTTTCAACCAAACCAAAGCCAGCAAATTTTCGATCAATTTGATTGTTAAAGTAGTAAAATCCATCAGCATAAGAATAAGTTTCTGCAGATTCACTGCCCAAGCCATCGTCAGTGGTTATCGAAGAGACCGTCGTGACAGCAATTGGAAGATTCGGATTTAATAAATCATCATTCCCATCGAAATATTTAGTTGAGAGTTTATATTCGATAGTTGATGTTGCACCCTCTGATGTTCCAATACTAGTAAGTAAGTCCGCAAAAGGACTGACGGAGGATAAATAGGCGTGTGCTTCAAACACATTCCCTACTTTCTCCGCAGCTAAAAAATCATCCATTCCATCGGCATTGATATCTACTATTCCAGTATAGGTTGTAACGTTACAGCCATAAGAAAAAGGGAGTGGAACAGTATTTTGCCCACCAGAAAAAAATGATGCGTCGTTTGACTCGCGATATCGATTAATATAAACGTCACTGGTAGTTGCCCCGCCATTTAATTTTATTGAGTAAACAAAATCAACGATTCCGTCTCCGTTTACTTCCATCATCCTAGACCCCTCGTCCGACTGGTTAGAATCAAGACAATCCTCACTTTCAGTTGGCCTTGGTAGTCCCCACGTTACACCTGGCAAATCATTTGTTAATGTCCAGCCATGACCGTTGTTTATCCCTATTCTCAGTCCAACACCAGTGTCCTCGTGTTTAAATGCCACATCAGTAAGTCCGTCACCGTTAAGATCAACAAACTGAGCAAAAGTATAAACCTGAGTACCTGCATCATTCTCATCAATGATTCCATAAGGTAAATTCCATTCGGTTGAAGTCGCCGCCTCCCATCCCTCGCCATTCCCGAGGTAAACACTCTCAGAAAGTCCTGAGGTGTCGTCGTCAATAAAACCGTGTACGATATCAGAAATTCCATCACCATTTACATCTACAACCTGGGTTGCATTGTCTGCGTTCAAGTCACTCCCAAAAATAAATCCGATCGGTACCTCGACGTCTGTCAACACCCACGGATTAGTAGAACTGCCGGTGTTTCTATAAACCTCTGAACTGGTCACATGATCACCGTTCTCGGTAGTATAGGATCGAACTAAATCAGTTAAATTATCACCATCATAATCAAAAAACCTAACACCATTATCTTTAAAAACAGTGTTGTCTGCCCCTATATATTCCGGCGGGAACCATTCCGTAGGACAATTAGCTTGAATCCATCCTCCCTGCGCGTTATTTATATATGTATCTTGATAATCACAATCTGGATCACTTGTTTCTATGTAATGAATTGCGTCTGGATATGCATCTCCATTTAAATCACGAACCTGCATAAGAGACGAGTGTCCATCATCTGCATACCAATATGGCAACCTCCAGTTCTGACCATCCTCTTGCCAAGCAATATCGCCGCGTCTTTTATACACAAAAACAGTCGGTACTTTTTCCGACACAGTCATGGTGTCCAGATCTCGTCCACTCTCAGTAACTGAAGTCAAAACCTTACGAACAGAGGACGCGTCGCTCACATCTCTTGTGAATTCATATTTTTTTACCCATTGATTATTTTCTTTTATTTCAACATCCGTAATGCAGTAATTGGTTTTCAGTTTAAAGCCCGGATGAAACATGGTCAGACTCATCTCACAAGCGGTTTTATTGAACAAGACCTCAAAAATACCATCTGTACTACCATTTCCGGTATATATTATTTTTGATGGATAAATCTGACCAGCGTCTTTGAAGTACTCATAACGAATGTAATTGTCATTAGTATCTCTGACCTCCTCAAGCATCCAACGATAAACGTTTGACGAATTATTTGGATCATTTTGACGAGCGGTGGTTGTTGCTCCAAAAAGGTAACGGGTTCCTTCTTTGTCATAAACTGTCCAATAGTTATTTTCGAATGAATAATTAAGGAAATCCCCATTGTCGACTTTTGCTATGAATGATGAGCCAGTGGTACTCGCCAGCTCCCCAGACATTGACGATGTGAAGTCGTCGTATTCATAAATATTGTCTGAACCATGCCTATTAAGTCGTGTTACTGAAGGAATGTCGAACACCCATCCAAATCCCATATAACTGTCGTTTTCTCGGTTATTGCTGTTATACGTAAGTGCTAATGAGGGTGTTAAACCGTTTCTGCCTGGCGGAAGGCCAAGTTCGTAGCTATACACCAAGGCACCGGACGATAAATCAGCTTTGGCCGAACGGTTGAGGCTCAAGGGGACAGTATCGATGTTTTTTGTCACACCATCAGGTGGCAGGAGTGGGAGTGGTGGAGGCAATTCATTGTCAATCTTTTCATCGGGAACCACAGCATCACTTATATCGATCTTTGTAACCCCTCCGCCATCTCCGGGCTCAATAATTACCTTGTTTTTGCTCGGATTAGAATTTCCAGACGTGGTCCGAGGCACCATTTCAAATGGTGGTAACACTATTGGTGTGTTTGGCTCGGAAGGAATAGCAACCGATTGCGTATCCTCATTCGCCCTCAGTTCCGGAACCTTTGCAAGCGTTTTAATTGGGCAGGCAAAAACAAAAATTAAAATTAGAGCCACGACTTTAGAACAAAACATCACTGGTTTTTGACGAGTAGTACTGCGTATGTTCATTTTAATATATTAGAGTGGAGAAACATGATAAATATTTCTCACACAATACTAAACCCAATAAAAATGTTGTCGATTATCAACAACTATCACGGAACAAATTAATTTAAAGTCAAATAGTGGGAACGGTGTTGGGCAGAAAAGAATGATGTTTGAGGCCTTGAATTACTAATGTGTTGTTATATACTGACAACATATTTACTGCTTAGCGAATTAAACAATATGACTGTTAGTCTAGACAAACAAATCCCATACCAAGCACTAATAGGGTTCGGTTTGAGTGAAAAAGAAGCAAGGGTCTATCTTTCTCTTCTGGAACTTGAGATGGCTGGTGTAAACGACATCTCGAAAAAAGCCAACATTAACCGTAGTTCAACTTACGTTGTTATTGAGTCACTAAAAAAAAGAGGGTTGGTGAGCATGTCGCCTGATAAAAAAGTTCAGAAATACATTGCCGCTACCCCAGAAATCCTTTTGCAGATAGCTGAAGAGGCCAGTGATCAAAAAATTAGGGTAAAAAGAAAAATCGAGGAAATATTACCAGGACTCCGGGCTCTACATAAACAAACTCAACACAAACCAAAGGTTGTGGTCTACGAAGGTGAAGAGGCGGTTAAAATGTCGTACTACTCTACCTTTGATAGTGCTGAATTTAGAATTTACAAAGACCTCAGTGGAATGACAGAAGCCGTGCCAAACAACTATATAGAAAATGATGCAAAAAAAAGACTGGAGAATAAAGTTAAAATGTTTTTAATCGCACCAAATACGGCCGAGAATGTGAAAATCGTTAATGAGTACGCCAAATACGGATCACCAGATAAATGTTTACTTATACCAAAAGACAAATTTTCAAGATCGAACAATAATATCGGTATCGGTATATATAATGACAGAGTTAAATTTTCATCATCAAAAGAAAAGTTCTCAATTTTTATTATCAACCAAGCTATAACCGACACTTTAAGAGATTTGTTTGACCTCGCTTGGGCCGAATCACAGAAACTTAGTCATAGCAAAAAAAACTAGGAACTAGAACTCTCAATTTCAAGATAAAAACTAGACCCCTTTCCGTCCCCCTCTGATTCAACCCAAATTTTACCTTTGTGTGCGGTGACAATTTCTTTTGCAATAAACAAACCGAGTCCAGTCCCACGAATATTTGTCTTGTTTGCGTTAGTTGCTCGGCTAAATTTTGAAAACAGTTTTGGTATTGTGTCTTTTGAAATACCAATACCGGTATCTTTTATTGAGAGTCTGATTTTTTTACCAACCGACTCAAGACCGATCACAATCTTCCCGTGCGGAGTGTATTTAACAGAATTATCAACAATATTTGTGATTACTTGTTTTAGTTTTTCCTTGTCAGCCATTATGTCATATTTTCCATCAACCTTAGGAACAAATTCGAGTTGAAGCCCAGCTCCCTCTACGTTTGGCTTTAGCTCATCGACAACGTCCTGAACCAAACCCTTAAGGTCAAATATTGAGAAATCATATTTCATCTGGCCAAGTTCTATTCGGGAGACGTTTAGGTAATCATCAACCACTGCGGCAAGAGTTTTTGTCGAATCAAATATAATTTGTGCGGCTTTTTTTAGATCGTCCGAAACTGGGCCGTAGTCCCCTTCCAAAATAAGAGAAGCATAGCCCTTCATAGCGGTCAGCGGACTGCGAAGCTGATGAGAAGCAAACGAGACGAATTCGGTTTTTTGTTTGTCGAGTTCTTGAAGGCGAGTATTAGCTGTACCTAAATCATGGGCCAACACCTCAATCTGAATTCTTGCCTCAAGTTCCTTTTTAGTATTACGAAGAAGTATCAAACTGAACAAAACAGTAACTAGTAAGGTGATGATATTTAAGGCGGCGTCAGTTGAACTTTCAAGGAAAAGGAACTGCGAACTAATCATGATGATTAGTGTATAAACTAAAAGCTGTGTGCCCAAAAAACGAATTTTAAACATACCAAGATTAGTAATAGCAAACACCATCACGATAAGAAAAATCGGCAGAACAAATAAACCATAGAGATTAATTTCATATACATTGGTTATTGTTGCGATGTACTCTGTTGAAGAAAAGACCGCAAAGAAAAGTATGATTGCTGACGCAACTACTGATATTTGGATTTTCTTGGCTCTGTCAGATTTTAACCAGGCTACCACAAACGAGAACAAGATCATTAGAACGTAGATAGCTTCTGCGAAAAGTTTGTATTTCGTGAGCACCTCATTTTCGCTCGCTTCACATACAGATTGATAAAATCCCGTAACAGAATTACCATTATAAGTGATCAAAAAAGCCGGTATAGTCACTAGAACAATAAAAATTTTCTCGGTTATTGAGATTTTTGATCTTGCAAAAATTCCAAAAAAATATGTTCCGATAGCAAAAAACAGTACGTTTACATAATCTAGCCAAGACCAAGTAAAGTAGACGTAGGAATAGCTAGATGATACCCAATCAACAAGGTCCCCCGCTAGCCACAAAGAAAAACACGACGTAAACAACAAGAAAACGACCGACAATCTCGAAAAATTTGTTTTAATAAGAACGTAAATACTCAAAAATAGGGCCAAAAATATTGGTATTGTGTGCGAATAGTACGCAATCGTATGATAGTAGTTTGTTGTTTCAAAACAAGTATTAATATCCAAGATAGATTCAATTATATAGGAGTGGTGGAATATGACCAATATAACAAAAGTGAATAAGTTTCTCTATGAGATATTCGAATTTTTATCATCGACCACCTTCTTACTATCGACCGGATGACACAACCAAAACACATCATCTTCAAGCTCTGTCGGCTCGAGAGCCACGATTAGGGGTTTATACCCAGTATCTTCAAAAGTTTTAATGAACGCGGGAAGAAAAACATCTCTAGTAAACGACAACTCCTTTACATCTAAAATAAAATTTTCAAACAAAATAGCGTTTTGGACAAACAGGGTAATAAGTGGTTTATAGTAATCTTTTGCCATACTACCATTTTCCCTAAACCAGTCTGATGCATCAAAGAATTCTTTCTGTGTAAATGATTCGTATGTTGATTCAAAAAGATTGTGATGAAATTCTACAAGCGATTGACCCCACAATGTTTTAACTTCTGATATCTTCTTGCCAACAAACTGATTAAACTCGATCACGTTCTCATTTTCAATTTTTATTCCGTTCTTTTTTCCAAAACCACAGAAAAACATCAGTTTACCGAGGGAGTGTTTCCATTCATTGTTAGATGTAAATTTATCGTTATAGTATTCCCAAAATAATGGATCTAGACCATCTATCAAATCAACAATACTAACAAACCTCCTTACCTCGTAGTTTGGAGTGGCCAACTGACGAAACAAAACTGCTTTTGGTTTTTTTCTTAGTGGCTCTGGTATACTCTCAACCAAATTGGAAATTTTTTTTGCTAGTTCTCTATCGTTCCCCCGGTTTTTCAATTCTACCACAGCTTCTCCAACTGGTGTATACACAAAATCTTCAAACTTTTTTCTGTCAGAGATTAGGGCATCGATGTCTTCTACCCCGTATTCTGGTTTAGTTTTCATGGATCAATCGTTAGAAACTATTCTTTTACTCAACTATATAATTTCTTCTTCAGTGTTAAGTGCTTCATCCTCAAAAACATTTTCATCTACTAGAGTTTCATCGACATTATCATTTGGTATCGACACTTCGGAGCTACCGCATTCGTCTTCTTCTAGGTCTCCACACATGATTTCTCGACATGAAACTTCTCCAGTTACACACTCGGACACGCATGAATTATCTGAACATTTAGGGAAATCCGGAGCAAGAACTTCAAAAACTCTGTAGTTTTCCAAACCATTAGGAGGACAATCATCCTCATTACTACAATCCCGATAAAAACAATTTTCTGAAGACGGGTTACATTCGGCTTCAACGATAAAATTATAGTCTTTCAACCACAAAAAACGGTAGCCTGTAATAAAGATAATCACAATAACAGAAAATGTGATGACGGTTAGAAATATTTTATTCGGTAGGTCAATTTTCATAAGTAGCCACAAGTAACAAAGTGTGATATTTTCGCAAGATTCTCTATACTGGATAATGATAGCAAATCGTAGCCAAAAAACACCTAGATAGTTTTAGCGATAAGAATTGTGCCGATTAGGATTATTAAAATCGCCGAACCCTTGTGAATAAGGTGCTTTAGCTTGATTCTCTCACTTACTAGGTTTGGCACAAAAATAGTGAAAATTATGCCAAAAACAAAGACAAAAACAGGTTGATAACCGTTTAAAGACATAATAATCGCTATCGGTGCAAGCAATGAGGCGTAATTTTGGACCATATATCCAACAGACGACATCGCTTCAGAAACAAAATTCACCCCAAATATTACTCGACCATTCACCCTAACAGAATCAGTAAAATTTCCAAATAGTTCTTTTTGAGTAATGACGAGAATAAATCCACAAACAGCAATCCCAATATGCAACCAAAATAATGAAACCAGAAAAGAGTTTTCAATAGTCACAAATTTAAAAAGAGTTTCTTGGGCTGCTTGAAACCCCGTATGCAAAATCATAAGCAAAAGAACTCCGTGTTTAATTTTTATCTTTCTTTCCTCTTCAAACTCAAGGGACAAGACAAGTGCTCCGGCGACGATAAGAACGCAGGCGATCAGTTCCTTCGACGTCAACACCTCACCGAGTAGAAAGTAGGAAAAAAAATATCCAAAAACCGGAACAAGTAACGCAAACGGCATAACCACGGAAGCCTCGTCCTTATCCAGTGCCTTCAAATAAAAATATATAGAAAGGGTTAAAAGTATTCCTCCGATTATTTGAATAATCACTTGCTGCCAGCTCAAAAAAAGCTCACTATATGCAAAATAAAGCAAGGTCGGCAGAATGATCAGCGAGAACAAGGTCGAATAAACCATCAGTACCTCAACGGACGACCTGTGTCTTGCCCTCGAAAGCAAATATTTGTCGGTATGGTTAACCAGTGCCCAAAGGACTGGGGGGATGATACCTGCTAAAAGCCAAGCCATAATTTATTGATTATACAACAGTTGGAGTAAACCTACTCCAAACTCCCCCTGCCATCCCCTTCAATCGGAATATTTGGCCCCAAAAAATGCGGATCTAGGCCCAAAACGACCTCAAAAAAAGTTTTGGCGATGGCAAAGACTTCTCGAATATTGTTCTTTACGAGATAACGCCCCTCACCGGCTGGTACACCATAAGCATTGAGACCGATCTTTC
>CAYMIB010000026.1:0-11352 GCA_964390475.1 uncultured Candidatus Saccharibacteria bacterium
GGTTTAATCGCTTTTATCGTTCTATTTTTTTATACAAAATTATCTGGCCAGGAATTCAAACCAAAAAACTGGAAGCCTTACGTTGATCAAAATATAGGAGTCAGTTTTGAATATCCTGATTCAGTAAAACCAAATTACCCGAAATCAGTGACTTTCAGCGAATGCAATCAGTGTCCATTTTTACTCAGCGTAAGAGCTGAAGAAATAGGAGACATGGGAATTGATGAGGCTTACAGAGTGTTTCGTAGCTCAGAAAAACAAATCGGGCAAATTAAAATTGATGGCGAGCGGGCTTTTGAAACAACACCGACAGACGAAGGGAGAGTGATCGGCAATAACCGAGTGTATTACGTAGTACATGACGGATATTTATACAAGATATATGACCGACTTCACGTTGATCAAAAGGAGAGGAATGCTTTTTTGAAAAGTTTCAAGTTTGAAGCAATTCAAAAAGATGAATCAGAAATCAACGGAAACTATTAACTTTTTTGGCTTTTCTTCAACTTCTCAAACACCACTAAAAGCGGTGAAGCGATGAATATAGAAGAATAAGTTCCAACAATGACACCGATTGTCAAAAGAAGGGCAAATTCCTGAGTCGTGTGGCCACCCAAAAAGTAGAGCGCCACGAGAACGATCACTAGGGTCAATGAGGTATTGATCGAGCGACCCATAGTTTGAGTAAGGCTTCGGCCAACAATTTCGTCGAACAGTTCATTGCGATGAGTCTCACTGTTTATTCGCAAATTTTCGCGAACGCGATCAAAAACTACAATTGTGTCATGCACAGAGTAGCCGAGAATCGCCAGAAGCGCCGTGATGAAAAGCAGGTCGAGTTCGGCGCCGATAAACGGAGTTAGGAAAATGAAAATTCCGGCTGAAATAACTACGTCGTGAACCAAAGCAACAATTGTCGCTAGACCATACTTCCAAGATGAAACCGGTCGAGAAACTTTTCTAAAAGCGAAAGTGATGAAAAGCACAATGCCGAGAATCGTAACAGCAATCGCCACATAGGCTTTGTTCCGAAGCTCACTGCCCACTGTCGGACCGATAGTGTTAAAACGATCTTCGTGAACTTTTTCTTTACCGCCTAAGGAAAGTGCCTCCAAAGCTTTGTTTTTAGTCTCATTGTCTATTTCTTTAGTTCGGAGAGCGAATCCTTTTTCGCCAGACGGACGCAAAGAGTAGCCACCGAGTGAAAGAGTGTCCAGTTTTGTTTTTACTTCTTCCGTGTTTGGGCGGGTGTTTTCATAGGAAACTTCCAAAATCGAGCCGCCAGTAAAATCAATACCGAAATTAAAACCGCGTCCGATCATTGAACCAACCGAGAAAACAACGAGAATGGCCGTGAGGATGAAAAATATTTTTCTGTGGCGAATAATAGGCATGATCTTAGTTTATTTACTGTTTATTTACTTTTTAATACCCGACCCGAATAAGAAGTGACTAAGCTTTGATTCGTGAGACAAGCCGAGAGCGTATAAGAATGTTCTAGAAACAGTGATGGCGGTGAACATACTAACCAAAACTCCGATACCCAGGGTGAAAGCAAAACCCTTTACGGCCGAAGTGCCTATCCAGAATAGAACGAGGGCTGTGATCAAGCTCGAAATATTGGAATCTCGAATCGAAAGCCAAGCCCGATGAAAACCTTCATGCATTGCATCGTTTAGGTTTCGGCCCCGAGCCAACTCTTCTTTCATTCGCTCGAAAATCAAAATGTTGGCATCAACGGCCATACCAATCGAAAGAATAAAACCAGCGATACCAGCGGCGGTGAGTGTAACTGGAATCAGTTTAAAGATTGTAAGTGAGATTAGGATATAAATGACAAGGGCGATGGAAGCAATCAGGCCAGGCAGACGGTACCAAAGGATAAGGAACAAAACGACGACCAAAAATCCCCAGATACCAGCTCTAACTCCAGACTGGAGGGCGGATTCGCCCAAATAGGCCCCCACAACCTGAGTTCCGACTAGTTCGATTGGCAAAGGCAAAGCACCGTAGTTTAGATTTTGGACCAAAAGCTTGGCTTCCTGAGGAGTAAAACTTCCACTGATCTGAGCCTGGCCGGCGGTAATTTCCTCTCTTATGACCGGCGCCGAAAGCATTTCTCCATCGAGAAAAATCGCCAACAGTTCGCCAACGTGTTCTTTGGTAATTTTTGCAAACAACTCAGTGCCCTCTTTATTAAAGGTCAGAGAAACTGCTGGCTCACCGGTCGTTGGGTTAAACTCCACAGCCGAATGCTCCAAAAAACGTCCAGTGAGCGCAGTTGGTGTAAAAACCACAGTGCTTGTAGAATTTGCTGGGGCCGGAGCTTTTGGCTTTTCTTCAGAAACTAATTTGAATTCGAGAAGCGGTGTCTGACCGATGAGTTCAATAGCTTTATCGATCTCTGTTACACCCGGAAGCTCAACGATGAGTCGGTAATCAGAGCGGCCAGCTAAGGCGCTAGCTTTTTCAACTTGAATGACAGGTTCAGAAACGCCAAAAATGTTTACTCGACGCTCAATGACATCCCGAAGAACGTCCATTGAATCGTCGATTTCTGACGGGTCAACTTTAGAAATATCTGCTTTGTAAACAAGCTCTGTGCCGCCGTTTAAATCAAGACCTAAAACAAATGGACGTTTGGCGAGCCAAGAATCTGGCTTGGTTTGAGAGATATATAGACCGTACCCGAGCAGTGAAAAGACGATTACGAGGACAACGGCAAAAATCCGGTTTTTATTCATATTAGATTATTGAAGCCAAATTATATGAGTTTAACAGCAAAAAGCAACCGTAAAGCAATCGCTCGTTTTAGCTATTTTTTTGCGGTGATTCTGTCGAAACAAGCTCTGCTATTCCCTGTTCAAAAGACACCTTTGGCTCCCAACCTAAGATTTTTTTAGCTTTTGAGTTGTCTGCTAGGGTATGTTTTGGTTCAAGTCTGGCTGGAATGTGCTCGGTTTTTCCACCAATCATCTTTGCAATTGCGTTCACAGAATAATTCTTTCCGGCACCAATGTTAAAAACTTCCCCTTTTTCAGCTATAGGATTTTCTGTCTCTGCCGCCAAAATATTTGCTCTGACAACATCATGAACGCTGGTAAAATCCCTAGTCTGTTCACCATCACCAACAATCGTCAGGGCTGTGCCCTCTCTTTTTTGTTTTAAAAATCTGGCGATAACCAAAGCATATGCTCCTTCTTCACTCTGACCCGGACCATAGACATTAAAATAGCGTAAACAAACCGTCGGCAAACCATAAACCTCGCTCCAAACTCGACACATAAGTTCGCCTATGTACTTTTGTAGACCGTACGGACTTTTTGGGTTAGCAGGCAGGCTTTCATTGAGTGGCATAACCACCTGATCCCCGTAAGCCGAACTTGAAGCTGAATAGACAAGTCTTTTAACATCAGCTTGCTTCGAGGCGATAAGTACGTTCAGAGTACCATTAGCGTTTACGTTATTGGTTTTTTCTGGATTTTCTATCGAGTACTGCACCCGGGGCAAGGCCGCCAAATGAAAAACATATTTTGCTCCGACAAAGATCGGGCTGATTTCGGAAAGGTTGGTTATATCAGCAACGTGCAGGGTTGCGCTCGGATGAACGGCCTCCTTTTTGCCCCCGACTAAGTTGTCGATAACGTGAACGTCATAATTTTTTGCCACCAGCTCCCTAACCAAGTTTGAGCCGATAAAACCTGCCCCGCCAGTGACTACAACTTTTGTTTTCATATTATTTGAAACTATTTGAATTAAATTCCGTTACTAGATAAAAGGGTTTTAATTGTTTTGAGGGCAATTTTTAAATCAAGCATTACCGAACGATTTTTCAAATAATAGAGGTCGTAAGAGAGTTTAAGTTTAGTTTTGTCTAAATCGAGCATGCCTTTCGGTGGTTCGCGTTGGTAAAGTTGAGCCCAACCAGAAAGCCCTGGTTTTATCAGATGTCGAATATTGTAGTAAGGAATTTCTTTTTCATAGTGACTTGCCAAAGCCGGTAACTCTGACCGTGGACCAATTAGCGAAAGGTCCCCCGTGAGAACGTTCCAAAGCTGAGGCAATTCGTCGATTCGAAGCTTCCGAATATAGCTTCCAACTTTAGTGATTTTATTATTCTTTGCACTGTCGCCAGAATACTCACCCTGATCATTGGTGGTCATACTTCGAAACTTCATGACCTTTACCAACTGATTGTTTTTCCCGATTCTGTCTTGAGTAATAAAAATCGGACCACGATCCTCGAGTTTGATCGCCGCGATCACAAATGGATAAAAAACCAGTGAAACCGTGCCCACCATCAGTGAAACCACAATATCCATTGCCCGTTTTAGGAAATCGTAGGTTTTGTTAGCCGAAACAGCAATATTTTCCATAAACCAGTTGTATTTAATAAGTGACATTGGCACCCGATCAAAAATATCCTCGTAAATTTTATACATGTCGACGAATCTAACCTTGGAAAAAATTAGATCATAAAGGTTTGGCAAAAACGGCTCGACCTTTTGATCCTTAAAATCTGCAGCAACAATCTGAACGTTATTTTTCAAAATCCGGCGCGAAATTTCCTCTCTAAAATCTGCGTTCTGAATATCGTCAGAATTAATAGAAGAAACAAAATAAAGGCCATAACGAGAATTATTATTAACCTCCTCCTTAAGTTCCTCGGCTTCCTCGCCATTACCGATTAAAATCGCCTTTTCACGGTCGTGAGTCGAAAAAAGTGGCACCCCTTTGATTCGCCAAAGAAGAATCAATCCGAAAGAAATTATGATGTAAATGAAAAGGTTGGTTTTAGGGGTAATTCCAAAAAACGGTACTAGATAGAAAAACAGAACGGCGATTCCGCTGTTGACGATTTGGGAGTTTAAAATGATAGTCGGAATCCTGCTCTTTAAAATAAGGGTGTGTTTTTCGTACAATCCAGCAATAAAAAATACAAAAAACCAAAGCACAAAAATAATAGAGAACGAAGGAACGTGATCGAAAAAAATACCGCTATCTGGCAAGCCTTTGAAACGAATGACGAGCATTAAAAACAATGAAAAGAAGAAAACGACAACGTCGCCAACAAACAGCAGGAGAGACTCATTTTTATTCGTAACGGGCATTCTGTTGTGGGTATATTATACATAACAACCCCATAGGGCAAGTCGTATCTGACCTGCCCAATGAACGTGCTAATATTGAGACACCTGACATCTAGGTTCGACATCTTCATGAAGAAAAAAATTCTTTTTGCCATAACGAAAGGAAACTGGGGTGGCGCACAAAAATACGTCTTTGACCTAGCCACCAGTCTGCCGAAAGATCAGTTTGAAGTCTCGGTTCTTTGTGGTGCGGGCGAACAGCTCGAGATGAGACTGAAGGAAAAAAATATCCGGGTTATCCGTTTGGGCTCGCTGGATCGAAACATGAGCGTCAATAAGGATTTGATCTCTTTTTTCGCGCTTTATAGAATTTTTAAAAGAGAAAGTCCTGACATCATCCACCTAAACAGCTCAAAAATCGGCGGTATTGGTGCGGTTGCTGGTCGTTTGGCCGGAATTCAAAAAATAATCTTCACTGGTCATGCTTGGGCTTGGAACGAGGACCGGATTCTCATATCAAAAACCCTAATAACGATCGCCCACTGGGTCACAATTTTGTTTTCTCATACTACAATCGCTGTCTCAGAAAAAACTAAAAACGAAATCGTCGATCTGCCATTTATTCCAGAATCAAAGGTTGTCGTTATCCACAACGGCATCACAAACTCCGAATATTTAGAAAGGTTCGCCGCTCGAGCCGAACTTAATGGTGAAGTTAGTGAAAAATTCTGGGTTGGAACAATCTCCGAGCTCCACCCAAACAAAGGTCTGGACAACTTAATCAACGCCTTCCCAAATATCTTAAAAACCAACCCCGGCACCGCATTGGTGATCATCGGTGAAGGTGAAGATCGCCAGAAATTAAGCACCTTGATTCAAAATCTCGGTTTGTCCAAAAAAGTTCACCTTTTAGGGTTCAAGGAAAATGCGTCAAGGTTCTTAAAATCCTTCGATATTTTCGTCTTAGCTTCTAGGACCGAAGCTTTCCCTTATGTCACCCTAGAAGCCGGCCTGGCCCAGCTACCAACCGTAGCAACCCGTGTCGGTGGAATTCCCGAGGTGATCACCGACGGAAAAAACGGCTTACTTGTTCGGTCGGGTGATGTTACAGCACTTTCTGAAGCAATAAATAATCTTTTGGAGGATGGTACCAAAGCTGCCACCCTTGGCCACAACTTACGAAAAACTGTTGAGGAAAAGTTCTCGGTTAGCTCTATGGTTGAAAAAACAATTGCCATATATAATTAAACGGACAAAATATGAATACTCGCGGTTTTAAATCTGGTTTCACACTTATTGAAATTCTCGTGGTAGTTTCTATCTTCGGTCTGATTTCTAGCGTTGCCTTAGCCAACCTTCAAAGTGCCCGACAGAAAGCAGAAGTCGCCGCAGGTCAGCAGTTCCACGGCACAGTTGAAAGAAGTCTCGGTGTTGATGTTATCGGCAAATGGCGGTTTGATGAAGGAGCCGGGAACCTCGCCCAAGATTTTTCCGGAAACGGCCTGGATGGTGAAATTGTCGGAGCAACATATGTTTCAGACGGTATGTCTGGCTACGCCCTCCTTTTCGATGGTAACGACTATATAACCGGAAACGGCTTTCCAAACCCAGGCACCAACGCCAAGTTGACGGTGATCGCTTGGCTCAAACCGACCAATATAGCGGCCAACAACACGATTTTTAACGCTGGTGGCACGACTTGTACCGCGTTTCAGATTGGTGTTGCCGGAGGCAAAACATTCAGTGTCAGTAGTCCGAACTCAACACAGGTAGTAGCAATCGATGAAGAGATCAGTGACGAAAGAATTGTTGTCAACAACTCCTGGCAAAACACCGCCTTTGTGTACAATGGGAACACTACAGAGATGTACATAAATGGTGTTAAAAAAAGCACCACGGTTAACACCGGGACTTCAGATTGCCCAGACGAAGAATGGACAATCGGCTCAACCGCCCAGTCTTCATTTGGTCAGGGTTATCAAGGTACTATGGACGAGCTAGGAGTATATGGTTCAGCCCTTACCGCTAGTGAAATCCAGAAAATTTACGCCCAAGGCCTAGAGGATCGCAATTCCGTACTTGTAAAAAACTAACCGGAAATTAAAAATTAGTGTTAGAATTATTTAAATAAAATCATGAGCGACGAAGTAAAATTTGAGGAGGAAGCAATATTGGTTGACCGAGCTTCACAGATTTCGAGACAATCTGCCATTACTAGTATGATTGTGCGTTTTGGTTTGGCAAAAAACGAATCTCAGGCGAGCTATGTATTGATCGGAACTATTGTGGTTTGTCTACTCGCAACCCTTTTTGTAATCTCCCAGTATATTATCTAAGGCCTTACTTAGGTTATCTAGCCATAGATGAGTCGTGAATACCAACGATTTCGTTTCTGGCCATTTCTTTGTGAATAGGCCGACTATATTTTGCCATACCAGTAATAATCCCTAGGGTCGCAAATTCCATAAGCAAATGACTACCACCATAACTCATAAATGGCACGGTAATACCCGTAACGGGCAGAAGTCCGACATTCATTCCGATATTTATAACCAAATGAGTCACAAACAAAATCGAGACTCCAAGCCCGAATAAGGTTTCAAAATTCGTCGCCCCGCGCCTAGCATTAGAAATAATTCGCCAAACAAGAACTCCAAAAAGTCCGAGCAATATTGCCGAACCAACAAAGCCCCATTCCTCGGCAAAAGCGGCAAAGATGAAATCGGTCTGATATTCCGGTAAAAACAAAAGTTTTGACTGCGTACCGTAACCAATCCCCTTACCTAAAAGTTCACCCGAACCAACCGCCACCATCGACTGGTAGGCGTTGTAGCCTGCCCCGTGGATGTCAGCTAGTGGATAAATAAAGGAAAGGATGCGCTGTTTTTGGTAATCATGGAAAGCAAAAGACCAGAGTAAAATGCCCGAAATCGCCGCCGCACAAAAAACCGCAAAAAGATGCTTTTTAGAAATACCGGAAACCATGACCATCCCAAACCAGATCATAAAAATGATAATCGCTGAACCAAAATCAGGCTGAAGCAGAACTAGAATAAACAAAGCCAAAGTATACAAACCGGAAACAAAAATATGCCTAATGTGAGCAATCTCAACATGTCGCCGAGTAAAATATTTAGATAGAAGCAGAATCAAAATTATTTTCGCTGGGTCAGACGGCTGAAAAGAAAACAGACCAAGGTTAAACCAACTCTGGGCGCCGTGAGAAACCCGACCAATTCCAAACAAAAGTAAAAGAACACTGCAAGTAACTATGAAAAGTGCCACCACCACTCCCGTTCGACGTAAAAACCTAAAGTCTATAGTCGAGCAAACAAAAAAAACTAGTACGGCCAAAACTATCCAGATAATCTGTCTCGAAGCAAAGTGGCTTTCACCGACAAAGGAGCTCATCGTGACGAGTCCAGCCAAGGAAATCAAAACCGCACTGCCAAACATCATCCAGTCGGTGTTTCTTATTAATGATTTTAAAGCAGAGAGTGGGGACATCGGTTTACTACCAAGTCGCTGGTATAACCCGAGTAATAATTTCGACAACTGATGGACCAGACGAGCACAAGGTTTCTGTAAGATCAGTTGAAGAATCGGTAGCAGTGGAAATGGTGGTAGTAGAAGTGGTTGAAGAAGATAAGGCGGTTGAAGAAACAGCGTTAAAATCGGTAGAACTTACCGTTGAAACGGTGCCGGGGCAAAATTCTTGGGCTATTGGAAAGGCCTGAGGCCAAGTGAAGGTGATTTGGGCCGGCCGATCCTTTTCCAGACGATCAACAAAGGTTCTAGAAGCAGCAATGGCATTCCCGCGGTCGTTGTAAACAATGGCGACAGCTTCAATTCTCTCTGCTGGATCAAATGATTTATTTTCAATAATCGCATTAACTCGCGGCCTAGTACTTTCTCCAGAGAGAACCTTCTGAGTTACAGAAATTTCGATCGGTGAAGACAAGTTTTTTCGCCACACCGGTTTATCAACAATCTCAAATGTCACCCGGCTCGGGGTTCTTAGCTGAGTGTCTATATTTGGCTCAAAAATCGCCAGGGTTTTATTTTTAGGAATAATCGTTGTGTTCTCCTTCTGACCGATCAGAACATTTTGAGCGTCGTAGAGTTTAAAAACATATTTGACCAAGGCTTCAGAATTTAGATTTGGGTTTTGAATATAGGAAATCGCACTATGTACTCCACCGGCAACATTAAAAACTCGACTCCAAAGAATGAGTGGGTCGATGGTATCAAAACTGCAGAGTAACTGGCACGTTCCTCCACAATCCACTCCACCTTCAGTTCCATTTTGCTTGCCGTCAAAACAAGTCGGCGCTTGGCGAAAAAAATAAACCACCGGAATCACAACGATAACAAAGATAACAGATAGGATTACGGATAAATAAATAATTCTTCTTTCGGTAGACCATTGATTCATGGGTTTGATTATAGCAAATGGTTTCCCAGAGATTTGCTTGATCGGGGTACGCGATAAATTTCTGCTGAAATTTTCGCTCCAGCCTCGGCCACCTACGTGGCCTACGGAGCCCCCTCTCAAGCAAATCTCTGGGAACAACAAAATAAACCAATGAAATAGGAGCGGCCCGATTGCCGCTCCACGTCATGTCGCACACCGCTCAGTTGATCAGACCGAGCTTCCAAAGAAGCACACAAAAAAGGAGCATCACTGGGATCATGATGATGAAGAAAAGTGCGCGGCGGATCCACACTCTCCACCTGCCCCGTGTCGGTGAATCTTTTGCTGGTCCCACCAGACCAAAGAGTGGCTCTGCATCTGAAGTTGCAACCAGAGTCTTGTCTTGCAACCGACACTCCGCACACTGGCTAATATGATCTACCAAATCCTCAATCTCGGCATGGGACATGTTGGTATCACCCATTCGAAATTCGTCGACATCATTTTTTCTCGGACACGTCATAGTTCCCCTCCTTTCTTTCTGCCCACAGCCTACAACTTTCACGGTAAAAATACAAACCTAACCTATACTTTTTATATACTCTGTGTTACTCTAATAATAGATTCACGGGAAAGCATAGGAAGCACACCACTTGAAAAGGAGGCAGAATGGGCCAAAGAACCAAAAAAACTGGCAATACCACAACGTTCCTGGATCGTGAAGGGAAAAAACTCTTTTCTATCAAACCAACCAGTCAAGGGTTTGTGATCATCCCTCACCATGAAAGACTCACACTCAACTACAAAGCCAATGGTGATGGCCATGAAAACTACACGGTCGGAAGTAATCGTTATGCCGACATCCAGAAAAAGGCTACGATTTATGGGGAGTAGGGCTTAAGAAATTGCTGCTCCTGATTTCCAAGCAAAAAACGCCTACGTTGTTACGTCGGCGTTTTCTTTTATCTTTTCTTAAACACACTGTTCCGGCGACTAGCTACTTTCCCCTCCATAAGAGTATCATCGCCTCAACAGAGCTTAACTTCTGAGTTCGGAATGGGATCAGGTGTGACCTCTGCGACAAATCACCAGAACACTATGTTCAAGAAGCACATTTGGTTTTAAAAATATGGTAACTGAACCGACAATGCCATAAAACAGGGTGTAAATTTCTGCGACTCGTACTTGCGCACGGCGCAGTTGATGCATCAATTTCCTAATTGAATCGACGGATTAGTACTCCTCGGCTGAATGCATTACTGCACTTACACCTAGAGCCTATCAACGTGGTCATCTCCCACGGGTCTCAAACGATTCCTCATCTTAGGGTTAGCTTCCCTCTTAGATGCTTTCAGAGGTTATCTAGTCCCGACATAGCTACGGAGCGGTCCACCTGGCGGCAGAGCTCCCAGACCAGAGGTCAGTTCATTTCGGTCCTCTCGTACTAGAAATGAATCCCTTCAAGAATCAACGCCTGCAGTAGATAGGAGACCAACCTGTCTCACGCTTCTTTGTCTCACATTACTGTGAGGAATGGACTATATCTTCATCCGACTTTCGTCGCATGGTTAACGTGTAGTCTCTACGGGGTTTATGAATTGTGTAATGGAGGGGAGTCGACCTAAGCCGACTCCCCAAGGATGATGTAGCTACACGCGGCAACACTCCAAAAGGAGGGCTCCCGGGCTCGCTTGCATCTCTTCCCTAGTGGCCCACGAACGCGGGAAGTGCGCGCTTTCCCCAGCGGGAGGCGGACACGCTTCACGTTCAATTCCACTACACAATCCACAAACTTCCCTCGGTATTATCCTTTCCATCACGAAAGGACTCCACCGATATAGTTAACTT
>CAYMIB010000027.1:0-10979 GCA_964390475.1 uncultured Candidatus Saccharibacteria bacterium
GAATAAGAGTTTTCCAAACTCTGGGCAGGAGTTCGATTCTCCTATCCCGCACCAAGGATTTCTAGAAAATTTACAAATAGATTGTTTTGGTCTACATTGTGATGGGACAAGTTGTATAACAAGCGACGCCGTGTCGCGAATGATCCGGCATTTCCGGAAGCTCTTTTTACATCTCGTCTTCACAAAACGAGAAAAGACACAGAAAGACACAAAGGGAAAAGTCACATGGCGAATAGCGGTGTGCGTGACTTGAGAGTCCGAGGTCCGAAGGTCCGTGATCCTGGCACAGGGCATCAAAAGGGAGGCACGAAACAGAAAGGAAAGTTCTACACAATCGAGATGTTTGATTTTGTTGTGCCGAAGGATTACCGGCATGACACCTGTCTCACCGATCTTTTTGAGAGGAACATCGGCCGTTTGCGTTGCGATGATCCGGTGGTGTCGGACGAGAATTACGCCCGAGTGTCTTGCGTTTTGAGACCTGGCCAAAAGCTGACTGCCGAGATCCTCGGGATTGTTGACGATCAACCGGAGGTGACTGACCACCAGTGTATCGAGCACTTGAAGACGAAAAAGGCGCTCTTTGTCGGTGCTCAGGGGTTGGGTGTCGTGTGGGAAGCCTTTTCAGACAGATTCCCAAATCTTTGGGTTTTGTCGTTTGACAAGCCCGACCGGCTTTGGAAGTGTCAAATGGAGAAGTTGCGACTGCCGGCGATTGGTCGGTTTGACTCGATGTCGCACAGGATTAACCCAGTTTTCTTCGAACATCCACGGACGCCGAAACTTCACGCTGTGCTCTGTGTGACCCGGGCTTGCGTGACTCGCCGCCAACCGTCTCGCTAATTTCAGCTGACACATTTGTTTTTCCACTCCCGCCCGCGCGGGAGTTTTCATTTGTAACAATTTTGCAACAAAAAACCGCCGAGGGGCGGAATTTTGTTTTGTATTTTGCCGATTATTTCACCGCGTCCTTGAGGGCTTTTGCGGCGCGGAACTTTGGAACGCGCATTGCTGGAACGCTGATTGCTTCGCCGGTTCGTGGGTTACGAGCTTGGCGAGCGGCACGAGTCTTTGTTGAAAAGATTCCAAGGCCGGCGATTGAGACTTCCTCGCCTTTCTTGAGAGTGTCGACTATGCCGTTAATGACAACATCAACCACTTCTTCTGCCTGAACCTTTGTTCCACCCAATTTTCCATGAACTGCCTCCACGATTCCTTGTTTATTCATAGTTTTGAAGTTTATTTTGTAATAGAGCCCTTAACTACTAAATTTTTCTTCAACTTCCCGATAAAACTTAGTTTCTCGGGCCTTATTTCACTCCGCCCCATTATATTATAAGGGTTTTTTGGCGCAAGGCGGGAAAATAGCTTTTCTGCTTGACAGATTATTCAAAGGGTGCTAGTATTTAAACAGGATAGAGCGCTAGTAAGTAAAAATAGTGGCGGAATAGCGCCCGCCCTTACTGAGAGTTTCCTCGTATCTCTCAGTAAGCAGTCAAAAAGATGATGAGGTGCACTTCGGAAGACTGGTCAACCCGAAGGAAGAGACAAAAAAAGGCGGTCAGTACCTCGATGGAACTTCTGCAGAAGGACTCGAGCGAATGCCGTAGCAACCAGCTCTCACAGTAGCTTTCCCAACTGTTCATGACCCCACCAAGCATAGCCTGGTGGGGTTTTTTCTTTACCTCGCAAACTCCACGGCGCGCATCTCGCGAATGACATTCACTTTGATTTCCCCCGGATACTTGAGTTCGTTTTCGATTTTTAGAGCGATCTGACGGGCCATTTCTTTGGCTTGAAGGTCGGAGACTTGCTGAGGGTAGACGAAGACTCGGATTTCGCGGCCAGCCTGAAGGGCGTATGACTTTTCAACACCGCCGAATGAGTTGGCAACCGCTTCGATTTCACCAAGGCGCTTCAAGTAGTTTTCTACCGTGTCGCGACGAGCACCTGGGCGCCCACCGGAAATGGCGTCTGCTGTCTGGACGATGATTGACTCGATTGTTTCATACGGATATTCGCCGTGATGAGCCTGCATGGCTTTGACGATTTCTTCGGATGCTCCGAACTTTTGTAAAATTCTGCGACCGATTTCGACATGTGAGCCAGCGACCTCATGGTCAACCGCTTTACCAATGTCGTGCAAAAGGGCACCGGCTTTGGCGACGGCGACATTCGCTTTGAGCTCTTCAGCGAGCATGCCGGCAATGTATGTCATCTCAATAGAGTGCTGAAGAACGTTTTGGCCATAGCTTGTGCGGAAATGAAGGCGACCGAGAATCGAAATGATGCGCGGGTCGAGGTTGAAGACGCCACATTCGTACGCGGCTTGCTCACCTTTTTCTTTAATTATTTTATTAATCTCAGCTTTCGCTTTCTCAACCATTTCTTCGATTTTCGCCGGCTGAATGCGACCGTCCTGGATCAGATTTTCGAGGGCGACGCGGGCGATCTGGCGGCGGACTGGGTCGAAAGAGGAAATGGTGATCGCATCCGGTGTGTCGTCGACAATGAGTTCGACACCAGTTGTACGTTCGAAGGCTTTAATATTTCGTCCTTCTTTGCCGATGATTTTTCCTTTTACTTCGTCAGATGGAATTGGCACGACAGTGGTCATCATTTCGGAAGAAACCGAAGTGGCGAGGCGCTGAATGATGGTCGACAAAATGTCTTTGGCCTGACGGTCGAGGCGTTCGGCAGACTGGATTTCGAGCTTTTTGCCGCGCATGAGCAAATCTTCCTCGGCGTTTTTCTCGACGATCTCCATAAGCACTTTTTTCGCTTCGTCATGACTCAAACCAGAAACTTTTTCGAGCTCACTTGAACGTTTAGCCAAAACAGAGTCAGCTTTGTCGCGAATTTCTTTTATCTCAACAATTTTCTGTTTGATTCCCTCGACCTCACTGTCGATGTCGATTTGGCGCTTGTCCAAAAACTCTTCTTTCTTAATGATGCGTTCTTCGGCTTTTTGAATGCGTTCTTCTTTTTCTTTGATAACCTCTTCGGTTTCGCGAGCGGTTTTTTCGGCTTCAACTTCGGCTTCCTTGGTGATTTTCTTGGCGTCTTCGCGGGCATCGAGCATCATTTGCTTGATCTGAAGTTCCATCGAGCCCTTTTTTCCGAGGGCAACGATCCAGCGCAAAAAATATCCAAAGCCGATTCCGACAAGACCAGCGAAGCCCGCAAAGGCCAGGGCTAATTTTATTGACATACGGGTTGGACCCGTTTCGAGATTATGATTGGCTGAGACAGCCGGTAGGGGTGAAAACTAGAAAACTATACGCGCGGCTCTGAGTCGAGGTTTTCTTCTCTAAAGCGAATTCTCTGAGGCGCAAGTTTAAGTTTTGGTTGGGAAAAGATCGGGGAGGCGGCAATTTTTGGCAGACGGAAAGAGGTCAGAGCGAAACGGGAAATCATTTGAATCAAGAAACGAATCATAATTAAAAATAAAGGTACGTCATCAGTGTATGTTACGGTCTTTAGTTTGTAAACCCTTAGTCGCTTTTTACAAGCACAAAACCCGAAATTCGGGCTTTGTGTGGGCACTATTAGTCTGATTTGGTACGATTTTGCTGTTTAGTCGTCTTCGTCCTCATCATCGTCATCACTGTCATCATCGTCATCTGAGTCGTCCTCATCGTCGTCGTCACTATCATCCTCATCTGAATCATCATCGTCATCACTATCGTCATCTGAAGCTTCTATTGCCGCCTTGATGACTGATTCGCTCAAGCCTAGTCTATCTACGAGCTCATCAACAATTACGTCTGTATCTAATGTTTTGAGCAAGAAGACGCGCTTGTAGTGAATTCCGCTGTAATTGATTCCAGTACCTT
The DNA here is from genome assembly GCA_964390475.1 of uncultured Candidatus Saccharibacteria bacterium. GTDB lineage: Bacteria > Patescibacteriota > Minisyncoccia > Phycocordibacterales > DATGWK01 > JAHFLV01. The sequence goes on from CAYMIB010000027.1 coordinate 3,837, forward strand.
CATACTCAACCTTTACCTTCGAATATTTGTTCGCTTTTTTGTCTATTTCGATTTGGAGTCCAGAATCTACGTCATCTGAATCGTCGTCACCGTCATCATCATTGTCATCTGAATCATCTTCCTCATCGAAGTCGACAGTATCCTGGAATTCGATTTTGTATTCGATTTTACCGTCATTGTATTCAGCCTTGGCCTTTATTTGGTTGGTTAAATTTGGAATAGCCAATATACCTTCTGGAATCATCAGATTTCCAGAGCCGTGTGCCATCAAGATTTTGTTAATGAGATCTTTGGTTGTCTGATCTAGTTCACCGTTTACCTCAATTTTAAACTTATTCTGAAGTCTTTTTACTGCCTCCTTTGTGCGAGGACCGAAAAAACCGGTTTTCAAACCTTCTGGGTAAATTGCTTTATCGGTGGCCAAAAACTCCTGAAGTTTTCTAACCTCTTCACCTTCGCCTCCCTCCTTTACTTCCTGCTTAAACTCAACGCGATCCTTTTTTGGTTGGCTGTCTACCACTACTGTGGAGCCGGTGGTGAGACCTGAGAGTGCTCTTATCTGACTCTGCAAGTCATTTATAATTTTCTGTAGTTCGCTAACATTCATTTGAGCAGAAGCAACTTGGCCCCCACTTAGGAAAAAGAAAAATGCTACGACTATGATTGTTAATTTTTTATACATGTATTTCTCGATTAAATGCTAAAAGCTCCTCCACATTTTACCATGTCATTTTGAAAACCTACCGCCGGGTGTGGCTATCAGGGTTCACGGCTCATCTGCTTGACTAATTTTTTCGTTACTATAGTATAGTATTAAGTTATAGTAATCACATATAAAACTAAAAAACCAATCCCATGACCACCATTTCAATCCCAATTTCAACCGAGCTCAATGAATACATCAACGAGCAGGTTCGTCTCGGCAAAGCCTCAAGCAAGGCCGAGCTCATTCGTCGTGCGCTCACTCAATTCAAGCAAGAAGATTTTCTAAACACGATTCGTCAGGCAGAACAAGAAGTCAGAGATGGAAAGGTGTTCACTGGAGACCTCGATAAGTTGGCGAAAGGATTTGAGTAAATCTTAAGAAAAAATTGAGCCAGAGCACATATTATCTCCACAACCATTCATGATTACAGTTTATTATTCGTCGACGTTTGTTCGGCTATATAGCGGACTAGACCCAAATCTAAAAGAAGAAGTGAAGGAAGCAATTTCACTTTTTTCTGATGCAAAAAACCATTCAAAATTAAAGGTACACAAGTTTGCCGGTTCGCTCAATGGTAGGTATTCGTTTTCGGTTAACTATAAATTTCGAATTGTTTTTCGATATGCTGGAGAGCAGGAAAAGGTGGCGTGTTTTCTCTATGTTGGCCCGCACGATCAGGCTTACAAGTAGCAGATTAAAGTAAAAATTCTTGCAAGAAAAAACCGCCGGCATCTTTCGGTGCTGGCGGTTCGTGACGTTGATTGAGAATTGTGTCAGGTGTTGCTGCGAGGGACCTCGGGGCCTTCGGCGGCCGGAGCCGGGACTTGCTTGGTTTCCTCGATCGGCGGTGCTGGCTCGGGGAATTCGGCTTGGAGGATCGCAAGGACCGGACCCCTGATTTCATCCAGCGGGAACTTGTCGGCTTTCCGGATGGATATTTCGTAATCGATAAACGATACGCTGACCACCCCTTCGATGTCGAAGAACTGGCCAATCATGCGGTTTACCTGATCGCTGTGCTCGTGAGGCTTGTGCCGGCTTGGGTACTCCCAACGCTCGAAGCGGGTTGGTCGGTTTGCAACCCGGGTTTTGGCGGTGAAACCTTCTTTGTTGGGGAATAGTACCACAGTGAGCGCGCTGGTTTCCAGGACTGGCTTATTTGCTTCCGCAATCTCAGCCATGATGCCTGCGATCCGCTCGTTCTGTCGCTTGATTTCATCCTTCCTCTCTTGCTCTTCTTGATCTCTCACTTCCTTTTGCCTTGCGTTTTGCTCGGTAAGGTTCGATGTGAGATCTGTACGCAGGCGGTTTCTTTCCTTATCCAGGTTGTAAACGTTGATGCTCAGTATTGCAATCACGATGATCGCAACAGCAAGAAGAGCGTTTTTCACGGGTTGCATTGCGTATTCCTTATTTACAGAACAATTGAATCTTTTGAATCGCACACACGATTCTTCCTTAGAAGACATTAACACGTATTTAAAATAAGTCAACGAGCTTTCTCTTTCAACAAACAAAAACCCCACCGACGAATGCCGATGGGATGCGGTGATTCCACTCGACCATACCGCATGGTCTTCCAGAGATCTTCAAAGGGTAAGTCCTTTAAATCACCTTATCAACCACCCCGTATTTCTTCGCCTCATCGGCGCTCATGAAGTAATCGCGGTCAACGTCTTTTTCGATCTGGGCGACCGGTTTGCCGGTGAAATCGGCGAGCATTTTGTTGAGGCGCTCGCGGATTTTGATGATTTGTTTTGCGGTGATCTCGATGTCTGTTGCCCGGCCTTCTGCACCACCCCATGGCTGATGAATCATGATTTCAGAATTCGGTAGGGCGTAGCGTTTACCTTTTGCTCCAGCCGCAAGCACGATCGCGGCAGCAGAAGCGGCCATACCAACACAAACCGTCGAAACATTGTTTTTGATGTGGTTCATTGTGTCGACGATGGCAAGGCCCGCGGTCACTACGCCGCCAGGGGAGTTGATGTACAAGCTGATGTCTTTTTTCGGATCTTCAGACTGAAGGAAAAGGAGTTGGGCGATGACGAGGTTTGCAGTTTCGTCATTGATCGGGCCGCCAAGGAAAATAACATTGTCCTTCAAAAGGCGTGAGTAAATGTCGTATGCGCGCTCGCCGAACTGACCCTTGTCGATAACCATTGGTACCAGCATATTTTTTGTTTTGTTAAATTTTTCGGACATTTATAAATTTCACACTTAATTTTCGTGCCGGCAGTATAACAGAAAGCGCCGACCGTGTTAATCCAAAACATCCCACATGTCAGGATCTTCTTCGCGGTCGATTTTGAAAATCGAAACGCCACGGACACCAAGCTCGCGGGCAAGCTCAACTTTTTGGCGAATTGCTTCGGCATCGCTCCACCAGATAACGTTAAACTTCACGGTTTGGCCGGTTAGGTTGGCGTGTGACAGAGCTTTCATGGCAATGTCGTTGCCGGTTGTTTTGCGCGGCAGACCATTTTTCAAAAAGCTAAACGGCGAGCCTTCGGGAATGAAAGTAAAACTAACTTCGCCAGCTTGGTTGCGGGCTGGGGTGACATCATAGTCATGAGCAACGTCGAGGGCTTTTTCTGGGTTAAGGGACTGCAGATTTTGGTATTCTTTTATCCAATTTGGTGACACGGTCACAACCCATTCGCGACCATAGGTTGGAATACCGATCGAAATTTTTTCCTTTGGAATTGTTTGGGCGGTGAGGTTAATGACCTTGCGAACCCAGGCCGGGTCGGAGACAGGAATGTATGGCGAGCCAACGTTTAAACCATTGAGATCGAGGTCGGCGCGTTGCTGGTCGTACGTCATTATTTTTACTCGATCACAAGCCACAGCAATCATTGCATGGTCGTTGGCATAATTTGGCACCGCAGGTACTTTTGCAAAAGCGGATTCAGGCGGCGTGCGACCCTCGATGGTGCAAGAAAGTATTTTGTCACCGAGCGCCTGTTTTAGTTCAAATAAAAATAGGGAATAGAAAATTTTGGTTTCCGCCCATTTTCCTTCGTAGTCGATATCAACGCCATCATATTTGCCTTTTTTTACCATCGAAACAATCGCCGCTATATGTTTTGCTCGCGAATCGTTGTTACTCAAAACGGCGTGGGTCTTCTGGCCACTGCTCCACATGACGGTTGGTATTACGAGAACCTTTTCTTTCCTCGCGGTTTTTATCAGTTTTTGCCAGGCACTTTTTTTGAGACCGGCTAGGTCGGTCAGTGTGCCGTCGTCTTTCACCGAAAAAGCGAAAGGATTAATTTCGTCCATTGCCTCAATGTTTGTTCTAGCATCCTTGGTGCCACCGCTCGATGCCCAGTAGGGGATCCAACCAGAGACTTCGAGGTTTGAATTCGAACTAGCGCCACTATTGCTGGCGGCGGTTTGGGCGTTTGTGATTTTCGGAGAAAACGAAAATGTCGCTGGCGACAAAACGGCACAACAGACCAAAAAGGCAATAATTTTTTTCATAATTTATTTTATTAACTATATCCTATGTGACGTGGGTGGCCGCGCTTGATTGCATAATCAGAAGTGTGCATACTGTCAATAAGTTAGCCCCATAAGTTAGCATAGGCCACATAAGCTAGTCCATTTACTATCCATTCATATGCGACTTCACCGCTTTTTTATTGAAGAAAAATTGCCGACTCAAGGCAAGGTAAAAATCAAAAACGACGACATCGCGCATCAATGGCGAAATGTTTTGCGTTTTCAGGTTGGCCAGGAACTTTTTCTTTTTGATAATTCAGGCCGAGAATTTCGAGCAGTCTTGAGTTTGCTTACAAACCGCGAAGCGGAAGTCGAAATCGTCGAAGCAAAAGAGCGATCGGCTAATTCTGCAAACCATAATGCAAGCCATCCATCGAACCACACCACGAGCAATCTTTTCCTTTACCTCGCCTTGGCCAAGCGTGATTCATTTGAACTGACTCTGGAAAAGGCAACCGAGCTGGGAGTGGCTGGTTTTGTGCCGATTGTTTCCGAGCGTAGTGAAAAGAAAACTGTCCGCATTGACCGATCCCAAAATATTTTAAAAGAAGCCAGTGAGCAGTCTGGCCGAGTCATCGTGCCAGAAATTTCTGAACCAGCTTCACTCGTTGAGTCACTTCAGGTATTGCAATCGCTGACGTCATCGCAGTCTCAACAGTCGCCAGACAATTCCGGCGCAGAACTTTCTTCAGGTTTTTCTTTCGCACTCGATCCGCGTGGCGAGAGTTTTGTTTTGTCGGACGTTTTATCGAAAGCAAAAAACGGAAACCGACTAAATATTTTCATTGGTCCCGAGGGAGGCTTTAGTCCAGCGGAAATCGATCTCTTTAAAGCTAATAATATTCCAATTTATTCACTTGGCGACCAAATTTTACGCGCAGAAACCGCCGCGATAGCGATTACTGCGATGATTCTTTTGAATAATTAATGAGCAAACAAAATAAATGAGTATGTGAAGCTATTCTCCCGCCTCTTTCTCCAAAAGCTCAAAAACCATTTTGTTTTTCATTTGATTCTCGATAAACATTCGAACCGAGAAACGGTCAGCGGTTTTGTGGTGGGACATAATATGTTCGATTTCCTTCTTCACTTTTTCTTCATCCGGAGCGATTTTTTCTGATCGGGCAATGTGTTTCAAAATAAGTTCAAGTCGAGCGCGGCGCAGAGCACCGTCTCGCCATTCATTTCGTATTTCTTCCTCAGTTTTTTTGATTGATTTTAGATAATCAGCAAACGCTAAACCGACTCGTTCGATGTCGCCACGGAACTGGTTAAGCATCGTTTCGAGTTCGGACTCGACGAAAATTTCTGGCACTTCGAATTTTGCCTCAGTGAGTAATTTGTCGGCAATCGCACCGCGGCGTTTTTCTTTGACCTCATTTTTCTTGTGATCGAGCAAATTCTTTTTGGCATGCTCGCGAAATTCTGCAACGTTGGCAAAATTTCCAAACTTTTTTACAAACTCATCGTTTACTTCTGGCAGAATTTTTTCGGGCTTGTTTCCCTCAGTTTTTTCAGTTGCATCAGTTGTGTTGGTCGCGTCGGCTGTTTCAACAGATGCCGCCTCGATTGCCAAATGCTTTCGCAAGTCTTCGATAACGGTATCGATTTCTTTTTCTTCGACTGTGTCTTTGGCTTCAGCGATACTTGCCGCCGCTTCTTTGGCTAATTTTTTGTAGTTGTCGAGAGAAATTTCTGGCATTACGTCAGTTTCGATAACAAAACCAAGCGGATTTCCAGCGGCGATTTTCGTAATGGTAATGTGCGGGTGGCCTATAGGGCGGAAGCTGTCGGTGCCAGCAGTTTTTGGGTCGGATTTTTCATCGAGAATATGGCTGTAGGCATGCTCGATTGCGCTTCCCGCTGCACGCTCGAGGATTTTCATTTCGCCAACATGCTTCACAACCATTGCTTCTGGAGCTTTGCCAACTCTAAAGCCGGGGATTTCAGCAGTCTGGAGTATCTCAGAAAGGGCATTCTTTCGGGCCTTTTCAAAAGCTTCAGTGGTTACTTCGCCAGTTATTTTTACTCGCGACTTTGGTAATCTTTCTATTTTGATATCCTGGTATATTTTTTCGCTCATATATATTGTCCGGCTAGTTTACACAGCACGGCGACCATTTGCAACAAATAATGCAACAAACAAAAAACCGGCCATGGGCCAGCTTTTTGCTTTGTCTAAATCTAGTTTGTCGCGCTTATATTGCGTCGACGCTATCAATGTCAGATTCGCCGAACGCTTCAAGGTCAGCCTGTATGGATGAAGTATCGTCGGAAGAACCTTGGGTGGTGATCTCATTAGATGCGGAAACTTGTTCTTCTTGGTTTGTTGAGTTTAGGTTGTTCATAGGTACAGCTTTGTCCCGTGACATCCAGAAATAGATTCCACCAAGAAGGATAATAATGAGGATGATAATGAGACCGATAACTGGGCCGACTGTTTTTTTGTCAGCTGGCATCATGTTTGATGATCCTGCTCCTGGCATCCCCGACGTATTCATATTTTGATCCATTGCTTTATCTCGTTAGCGCCCGTTTTTAATAATTGATTTCAATAAACTAGTTTCAATCCCGACTCTTTAATGCTCTTTAATTTGCTTCGACTGTTCCCTGAACGTTTGTCTTTATGACTTCTGTTGTACCTGCGTTCACTTTTACTTCGTCATTAATTCCCGGTTTGATACTTGAGATCGCTTGTGCGAGGAATCGGTGAGCGGCTTTGAAGTGAACCTTAGCGGCGGCAATGTGTTTTAGGGTTTCAGGGAATGAAGACTTTTTGTCTCGGATTTGAGAAACCATCAAAATAACGAGAGTTTGAGCATCCGGGTTAGCATAAACGTGTTTTTCGTCTGTCCAACATCGGTTTTTGTCATTTTCATCAAGCTTTCCACCAGTAGAAACACATTTGTTGTATTCCTCTTCACCGGTAG
>CAYMIB010000028.1:0-9949 GCA_964390475.1 uncultured Candidatus Saccharibacteria bacterium
GTATTTATTAATCATATATATGAAGACTGAGTGTATAAAAGAAAAGTTAACAACCGCCGTTGCCCAGGCAGAAAAAATTGCTGGAAAGAATTTAACACTACCTGTACTCAGTTGTGTTTTGATTGAAGCAACAAAAAATTCTATTTCAATAAAATCAACCAACCTTGATCTTGGTATAGAAATTACAATTCCCGCAAAAACTCAAACCGAAGGGAAGGTCGCTATTCCAGGAAACATTCTTTCAAGTTTCCTAAACAATTCTCCTTATGAGAACAACATCACTCTTGAGACAACCGAAACTGGAGTTTTAAAAATCACCACCCCTAAAACCTCAACAGCTATAAAATCTATTCCGGCTGATGATTTTCCTTCAATTCCAGAAGTGTCAGACGAGCAGTCTTTCAAAATTAAAGCCACAGACTTTGTCCGTGGGCTGAAATCAGTTTGGTACAGCTCCTCTGTTTCAAGTATTAAACCAGAACTCTCGAGTATTTTGGTTAGATGTGACGACGACACCTTGATTTGTGCGGCTACGGATTCATTTCGGCTTGCGGAGAAGAGAATAAAGCTCAAAAACCAGAAACCGTTTGAAAATATTTTAATCCCTTTCAAGAACGTTCAAGAAATAATTAAAGTCTTAGATGCCGCCAAAGACGGCGAAGTTCTCCTGTGTGTGACCAAGAACCAAATTTCAATCTCTTACGACGGGGTTTACCTCACTTCCCGGGTCATAGACGGCGTTTTTCCTGATTACCATCAGATTATTCCAAAGGAAAATCAAACCGAAGCCATTGTTTTGAAGGACGACCTTATTCAGGCCTTTAAAATCGCCAATATTTTTTCCGACAAGTTCAACCAGATCAATCTTAAGGCCGAGCCATCAAAGAAAAATTTTGAAATTAAGACTAGTAACGCTGATTTAGGGGAGAGTGTAAACAAAGTTGATGCTAATCTGTCCGGCGAAGACGTCGCTGTGAACTTTAATCACAAATATGTCACCGATTGTTTCTCTACCTTGTCCGGCGATAGCGTCTCATTGTCGTTTAACGGCCTCAACAAGCCCCTTGTCATCCGTGGTGTGGGTGATTCCTCGTTTTTGTATTTAGTGATGCCAATGAATAGATAAACTCGTGAATATGTCTTTCCAGGGCTTCATGGACACGCCCTTTCAAGACATATTCACTCGTTTTCAGAGTAAAATACAAGAAATTTATGAATCACATCAATGACCTGTTCTCAAAATTAAAAAGCTCGTTCGCGACGCAGGCGAATAAAAAGGAGGTTTTCTCTTTAGCCTGTTTAAAATTCTCCGGAGCTAAATTAACCGACGCCGAGATAGAAATCAATGGTCAGTTTGTCAGATTGAATACCAACCCTTCTGCTAAGAGTGCGATTTTTATGAAAAAAGCCGCGATCCTTGAGGAAATCAACAAAACTATAAAACCTACCATTGTCGACATTCGATAATGGAATAAAAAACCACTCATACAAGTTCTGCATGGGCCAAAGGGCGCCCAAAAGAACTTGTATGAGTGGTTTTTCACTACTAGTTATTGACGGTGAATTGAATAGTTTCCTCCGTTCGATTTAAAACTGAATCGTAAGCCACAATTTTTAAAGTATTTTTTGAGCGCCCGTCTCGGATTGAAGAAACATTTTGAGGGATGAAGGAGAAGTCGAATGGTGCATTGGCGCTTCCGATGTAGACATCGTTTACAAAATAATCTGCCTTTGTGATTTCATAACGGCCGGAATCTCTGAATTCGACTCGGATCCGGGAACTTCGGCGGTAGTTTCGGTCATCGTCTGGGTTCGTAATGTCGATTTGGGGTAAATCATCTGAGTTATGAACATCGTCGAACTCGTCCGGGACGCGGCCTGTGGAAGTGTCTCTGATGCCGTTAGCGGCTGCCCAGGCTCGGATGCCTCTCTCCCAGTATTCGAACTGCGAATCGTCTCTGTTCGCTGGTGTAGGGCCTCGTGGGTCAGTTTTATTTACCCAGTAGAGAATAGAATGAACACCGCCGGATAGAATTTCGTCTAAGGATTCTATCGGGGTGAATTCGGTAGCGAGTTTACCGGAAACTTTGTCGATTAAAATTGATTCGCCGCCTTGCCATTTGCCGCGAAGAACCGGTTTAAGGTCAAAGCCAATTTCTTTCTCAGGTCGGACAAATTTTGTGTCAGGAACTTTTTTAAGGGCTTCGGCCATGACTTTATGCCAGAAAGGAGCGATGATGAAGGCTGCGACCTTTTTCTCCATTGAAGTGTTGTTGTTATTTCCAGCCCAAGCACCGATGGCAATGTCCGGTGTGTAGCCGACAATTAAGGCGTCTTTGTAGTCGTTGGTGGTTCCAGTTTTTACTGCAACGTCGCGACCGGCAAAGAAAAGAGGGGAGTTGTATCCAAAAGCTGGAGCGCGAGCCGCTTCGTCAGAAAGGACGTCGGAAATCTGCTGGGCGATTTTTGGTTCAAGAACCTGAATAGGTTGTTCTACAGCTTTGTCTATGACCTGGCCGTTTCGGTTTTTTACTTCAAGGATTACTCGGTATGGATTTCTCGATCCTTCATTTGCGAAAACGCTATATGCACTGGTGAGGTCGAGCAAAGAAACTTCGCCACCTCCCAAAACTAGAGTTAGTCCGTATTGGCCAATATTTGTGAGGCTCTGAATACCCATGTCTTTTGCAAGTTGAAGGGTTTCTTTCATTCCAGCCAAGTAAAAAGTTTTTATCGAGACTACGTTGATAGACTGAGCCAAGCCGTTTCTCATCGACATTGGTCCACGATATTTCAGGTCGTAGTTTTCTGGCATGTAACACTGCGAAGATGGACCGCGAGGTTTGCCGTCGGTGGTACAGGTGGTAGAAAACTCCGTTGGAAGGTCGAAAAGAACGGTGTCAGGTGTGTAGCCACGGATGAAGGCTTCAGCATATGCAAAAGGTTTGAAGGCTGAGCCCGGCTGACGGTGAGCGGTGGTGATGTTAAAGTTGCCGGGAATTTCTTTGTCGAAGTAGTTTCTAGAGCCGACCATCGCTAAAATGTCGCCGTTTTTGGGTGCGATAGCGACAAGGCCAACATTTTCAGCGTTAAAATTTTTCTTATTTTGCAGAGCTTGCTCGAGCGCGGCGTCTTCGGCAAATTTTTGGAGTTCATAGTCCAAAGTCGTGGTCACTTTCAGACCGCCTTCTTCGAGTACTTGCTCACCGTACCTTTTGACTAATTCTTCTCGAACATACATCACAAAATGTGGTGCCTTGATTCCGAATTCAGCCTGAGGTCTGAAGGTAACAGTTTCATTCTTAGCTTTGTCGTGCTCAGTTTGGTTGATGAAACCGTTTCGAAGCATTTCACTTAAAACCAAATTCTTTCGGTCATCGAGATTTTTTTTATTTGGGCCGTATGGAGAATAGAAAGTTGGTGCCTTTGGAAGGGAAGCGAGGTAGGCGGCTTCTGCCAAGGTCACTTCTTTTGAAGGTTTGCCAAAAAAGGCTTGGCTGGCTTCTTCAACGCCGTAAATACTGCCACCGAACGGAATTTCGTTTAGGTAAATGCTAAAAATCTCATCTTTGGAAATTATTTTTTCGATTTTTGGCGCCAACACCCACTCTTTTATTTTTCGAGAAATTCTTTTTTCATTTGTTAGAAGGGAATTTTTTACAACTTGCTGAGTGATCGTCGAACCGCCTTGGTTGTAGCCAAGTCCGGTGATGTTGGCAAAAATCGCGCGCATGATAGAAGTGATTTTTATACCCCGATGCTCGTAGAAGTCGATGTCCTCGATGGCCAAAATGGCTTCTTTGATATTTGGCGAGATGTCTGCAAAAGGCACGACCGTCCTTTTTATATTGTGGTAAACGTCGTAAAGGAGAACCTCACCCGTGCGGTCGTAGATTTTGGTCGATTGGGTGACACTTCTTTCTTCAAATGAATCTAGGGTTGGGATGCGCCAGCTTGAAATCCAAAGTAGGAAAAAAGCTGCCAAAAAAATCAGGACAGCCGCCCCGATGGTTATAGCCCTAACAATATGGTGTTTATTGAATTTATTAGCGATTTTCTTGAATTTTGAAAACATATTGATCAAATATATCACAAAGCCTATAAAGCCCATTGGTAGACGGATAATATGATAAAGTATGACCATGTTTGCAAAAATCTTCTCAAAAAGAGGCGTGGCCGTGTCTCAAGACAGCCATAAGATCGAAGATGTTTTGACTCGCGGCGTCGAGGAGATTTTTGTGCGGGAAAGTTTAGAGAAAAAACTTCGGTCGGGTAAACCGCTTCGGATAAAACTTGGAATTGACCCAACTGGCAAGAATATTCACTTAGGACACGCGGTGATTCTTTGGAAACTTCGAGCTTTTCAGGACCTTGGTCACAAAGTCGTTCTTATTGTTGGCGATTTTACGGCTCGAATAGGCGATGCTTCTGATAAACTCGAAAAGCGTCCGATGCTGACTTCGGAAAAAATTGCCGAAAATTTAGTTGATTACAAAAAACAACTTGGGAAAATAATCGACCTGAGTCGGGCCGAAGTAGTTTTCAACAGCTCCTGGCTTTCAAAATTAAAGTTCGACGAAATTTGCCGACTGGCAGAAACTTTTTCCGTTCAGCAAATGATCAATCGCCGAAATTTCAAAGATCGAATCGAGGCTGGCACAGAAATTTCTTTGCGCGAATTTATGTATCCTCTCATGCAGGGTTACGATTCAGTTATGGTGAAAGCCGACGTCGAGCTCGGTGGTTTTGACCAACTTTTTAACCTCAAAGCTGGACGAATTATTCAAAAACACTACGGAATGCCTGAGCAAGATATTTTGACCGGCAAAATGCTTTTGGGAACTGATGGCCGAAAAATGTCGAAGTCCTGGGGCAATGTCATAAACATCACCGACACGGCTGACGAAATGTTTGGCAAAACTATGGCGCTTCGCGACGATTTGATGGCGGATTATTTTTTACTTTGCACCGACATGCCTGTGGCTGAAGCGACAAAGATCGTCGGGCGTTTGGAAGCTGGCGAAAATCCACGTGATCTAAAACTTGAGCTTGCCGAAAAAATTGTTGCTAGATATTGGGGAGTGGAGGCCGGTAAAAAAGCCCGCAGTCGATTTATAGAAGTTTTTTCTGAAAAGAAAATTCCAGATGATCTTCAGACGGTAAAAGTTACGGCGGGGACTTTGCTTGTTGATGTCGCTTTGGAAAATGGAGTTGTGAAATCTAAAACCGAATGGCGTCGACTAATCGACGAAGGTGCGGTGTCAGACACCGAGACCGGAACAGTAGTCACTGACCCAACTGCGACCGCAGAAAATAAAATTTACAAAGTTGGTAAGAGGCGTTTTATGAAAATAGAAGTGATTTCTTAAATAAAAAAACTACCCTTACAAGTTTCTTTGGGCGCCATTGGCCCATGCAAAACTTGTAAGGGTAGTTTTTTGTTAGCTACCGCTCGTCCTCTTCTACCGGCAGGACCTCTTCCTCTTCACCCTCGACATGCATACCGGCGGCACCTAACTCATCTTCTTCGGTTTCTTCCACTTCATCAATGCTTTCTATTTCATCCATATTTTGAAAATTTTTATTCTTCTAAATTTAACGCCCGGTTACTATTTAATTACTAACCAATTAATTCTTCGCCCCCATGTTTTACCAAATTGAGAAAAAAATGCAAGGAAAAAGTGGAAATCTGGGGATAATAACTTATTTCTTTAGAATATTTCTTTGCCGGCAGGCGAGGTGAGTGAGGCCTACAGCGATCGCATCGTACTCGTCGTCCAAGCGTTTTTTATTTCCCGTAGCGGTCATGTTTACGAGCTTGGGAACCATGCTTGTTACATGGCTTTTATCGCTTTTCCCATAGCCAGTGACTGCAACTTTTACCTCGACCGGCTTGTAGTAGAAAACTTTTACACCCGATTTTGCCGATTCGTATATGACGACACCGAGGGCTTGGGAAACAAGGAGGGCCGTCGTCTGGTTTTTGCTAAAGAAAAGTTCTTCGACGGCGATCTCGCTCGGTTGCCAGGTTTCGATGAGTTTGGCGATTTCTCGGCCGACTATGGCTAGGCGGTCTTCGTGCTGATTTTTTTTGTCTGTCACGATGCAGTCGGAAAAAAGCAAAGTTGATTTTCTGGTTTTGCTGTCTTCTTTTAAAATTGCGACGCCGAGACGGTCATAGCCCGGGTCGACAGCGAGAATTACGAGATCGTTTCCATTGTTTCTACTACTCGCGCGATTTTTTTGCGGCGAACTATTCTGCATTGGTGTAGACGGCTTGAACGTCGTCGTGGTCTTCGAGCTCGCTCACAATGATGTCGAGTTTGGCCAAGTCCTCGTCGCCCAAGGGAAGAGTGGTGTTCGGAATCCAACCTTCGTGAGTTTTTTCAAAGGCCCAAGAAGCCGCGCCCATACCAGCGAGTTCGTAGCCGTTTCGAGAAAGAATATGTTTAATTTCCTGAACCGCTTTATTTTTATTGTCTGTCAGGGTGTCGATGATAAGTGCGCAGCCGCCCGGACCGTAAGCTTCGTACATTGCTGACTCCATCGCGGCTGAAGGTTCAGTGGCTTTTTTGATCGCCCGGTCGATCGCATCGTTTGGCATATTGATCGCTCTGGCTCGGTCAATGATCGCTTTGAGTGCGGGGCTTTGAGCGCCGCCAGCGCTACCACTGGCTCCAGTTTTTTTGGCTTCAACGGTGATGAGGCGCGAGAATTTCGAAAAGGCTTTACTTTTCTGCGCATCAGTTTTTCCTTTCTGTCTTTTTATTTGCGCCCATTTATTATGTCCGGCCATGTTGGTTAGTATAGTAGTCCAATAAAATGTGCTGAGCCAGCATTGACGAGATCCCATATTAATGATAAAAATTCGGCAGAAAGTTCTCTCATCAAACAAAGGAGTACCTCATGTACGAACGTTTTACCGACAGAGCTCGAAAGACTATGGCCTTTTCGAATCAAGAAGCTCAACGCCTGAACCGTGAATATATTGGCACGGAGCACATTCTTCTTGGTTTAGTAAAAGAAGGGTCTGGGGTTGGTGCAAACGTGCTCTACAACCTGGGTGTCCAATTTCCGAGAGTTCGCCTTGAAGTCGAAAGGTTGGTCAAGGCTGGACCGAAGATGGTGCTGATGGGCAAACTACCATTAACGCAGTGTTCCAAACTGGCTATTGAAAAAGCATACGAGCAGGCGAAAGATCTTGGGCACGACTACGTCGGCACAGAGCATCTCTTGCTCGGCCTCATTCTTTCCGATCCAAAAAAGGAAGGAGTGGCGGCCCAAGTTCTGGATTTGCTTGGTGCGACACATGACAAGGTGCTGCCCGAAATCCTCCGTACTTTGGGGGAAAATCCACAACTCAACGAGTCAGGACCGCAACCAACTTCATCTGCGCCGACAACGACTCCCATGGCGGGCTTCTCCATCACGGGCGAACTTGTCACACAGATGGAGTTCAGGGAATGTGTCGATAAAGCCAAAGAGGCCCTTACTGCCGTGAAGGGAGGTAAGGACAAGAGTGTCATCGAGGCTCTAGCCTGGGCAACACTGGCTCAGGCAATAGCGACTTTCAACAGAACGCCCCTACAGCAAGAGTCAGCATCTGACACGACTCAGACAGAGAAGGTGGTGGCGGAACGACTCACCGACGAGCAGTGGGAACAGGTGTTTGGCCTGCCGTGGGCAGATCGGGACCCGGAAGACCCAGCTCACCCCAAGGATGCGGCCGGCAAAAGAATATCCCCGCTGAATCCGCAGAGAAGGGTTCTCCGATCTCTTCAGTCGGCGCAAGGACAAGGAAGAGGGGTCTTCGGTAGTTCGATCGATGGGATCACTGCGGATGTGAAGAACCCTTACACACCCGAACAAAGAATGGCTATGGTCGAGGGGATCAACGCTTTCTTCAGGGTTGCAAAGCTTTCGTATTGCATTCTGGCAGAGGATGATTCTCCAACCACACCATGGTCCGGTAGAAAGTTCCGGTTGGTCGTGATCGCCACCTGAACCCGTCTGAATTCAACGTTTTCCAAAGCCCGCCATCCGGCCGGGCTTTTTCTTTTCTTAAGAAAAACTTTAACCCGCTTGTGCTACCGTGCCGAGGTGAAAAGTTTAGAGGAATTTAAAAAAGAATATATCCTCGAAACCGAACTCGGAATTGATGCAAGTTTTGGTCGGATTTTAACAATTATTGATTTTGGAAATGTTAATTATTGGTTCGGCGAGCACAGAATCGACCTTAATGGTTTACACCATTTAACCTCGCTATTTTCTACAGAAACCAGATTTTATTACGGACACGATCCAGATAATATTAGTTTTATTCGGCTAGTTAAAAGAATTTTTCGTGGAAAGGTATTTACGAAACCGATTCAAAAAATCAGACATTATGTTAGTGGAGAGGAATTGAAATCAAACACAAGAGACATTTTTTCAGACACGCGCGGTAGATTTGTTTACATACCAAAATGCAACTTTGATGTAGAAATTACCGTTGATGCCGTTCGCCTGATGGAAAAATATGACACGCTCGCTTTGTTCTCAAGCGATGCTGACTTTGTAACTCTGGTTCGCTATTTAAAGGGCTGTGGAAAGAAGACCATTTTATTCAAAGAAGGACATGTTACTCAAGAATTATTGAGCAGTGCACACAAAGTAATAAATGCTCATCAGATTAAAAAATATATTACGGGCCCTGTAATGCAACAACCCGGCTTTTAGGCCGGGCGCTTTGCGAATAACGGACCCGTATCCACGGGCAGGTGCTAATAGACTAGCAAAATCGAGCGAAAAAACAAGTTACTTTTTTGGGAAAATGTGCTGTATTTTATAAAATCCTAAACGCCAAAACTGGGCCGTAATTTTAAAGCAACTTCCCCAAATCCGCCGCGCTGGCATCAATATGTTTATACGCCGCATCGGTCGCCACGCGACCGCGCGGGGTGCGTTCGATGAAGCCGAGCTGAAGGAGGTATGGCTCGTTGAATTCTTCGAGAGTCGCTTCTTCTTCGGAAAGGGAAGCAGCCAAAGTGCCGAGACCGACTGGCCCGCCTTTGAATTTTTTAATAATCGTTTCGAGAATCGCCCGGTCAGAATGGACGAGGCCCATGTGGTCGACACCGAGAAGTGATAGCGCTTCGTCGACAGATTTTTTGTCGTGAACTTTTTTGTGAATCTGCGCGTAGTCGCGGTAGCGCTTGAGCAAATAGTTTGCAGTGCGCGGCGTGTAGCGGCTGCGTTTGGCGATTTCGGCCACTGCTTCGTCGCTCACATCCATATCCAAAAGTTTCGCCGAACGATGGACGATTTCCTCGATTTCGGCGGTGGTATAAAACTCAAGTCGGAAAATACCGCCAGAAAAACGACTGCGAAGTGGGGCAGAAATGAGAGCAATGCGGGTCGTCGCGGCGACGAGCGTAAACGGTGACAGGTCGAGCTGAATGGTGCGGGCCGATGGACCTTTGCCGATAACGATGTCGAGCTGGCCGGTTTCCATCGCGGGGTAGAGGACTTCCTCGATGGTTTTGTTGAGGCGATGAATTTCGTCGATGAAAAGCAAATCTCCCGGTGTGAGGTTGGTCAGAATCGATGCCAGGTCGCCGACTTTTTCGATCGCCGGCCCCGACGTCACTTTGATCTGCGCACCGGACTCTTTTGCAATGAGATGGGCGAGCGTGGTTTTGCCCAAACCTGGTGGACCGTAAAACAAAATGTGCTCCGGTGGATGATTGCGACCCTTGGCGGCAGTGAGCAAAATCTTGAGATTTTCTTTAATAGCGTTCTGACCAATGTACTCGGCAAATTTCGCCGGTCGCAGGGTGAGGTCGAGAAATGAATTCTCCTTGGACGGATTACCCTTTATTTCCTGAACGATTTCGTCGCCTTCGGTTTCAGTCGGCGCAGGGTTTTCTTCTGAATGGGTCTTTCTGGTCATGCCTGCATTTTATCCTTT
>CAYMIB010000029.1:0-9713 GCA_964390475.1 uncultured Candidatus Saccharibacteria bacterium
TCTTAAAAGTTTATTTATAAATAAAGTTTATATGATGAAGAATACAAAAAAAGGTTTTACACTGATTGAACTCTTGGTCGTTATTGCCATCATTGGTATTTTGGCTTCGGTTGTGCTCGCGTCTCTTAACACAGCTCGAAACAAAGCAAAAGACGCTTCTGCGAAAGCAAGCATGGGTTCTATCCGAGCTCAGGCGGAGATTTATTACGATACCAATAGTTCTTACCTCGATATTTGTGATGTTGCTGATTCAGTAGAGGTTGACGCATTACTTGGAGCTGCTTCAACCCAGACAGGTAATACAGCAGAATGTAATGCTACAGCGGTTGCTTGGGCGGCCTCAATAGAGCTTTTGGCGTCCGGAGCAAATCCTAACTGGTGTTCTGATAGCACCGGTTTTGCTGGAGCAACAGCAGCCGATCTTGGAGCAGGCGTCGCTTGTGTTCAGCCGTAGTAGTTCTAAACCTGACAGTTTATCTTGTGTTTATCAAAACCCGCCAACTGGCGGGTTTTGTGTTGATAACGCTTTTTGTTAATGAGTTATACTTTAAAAGTTATAAAAACTTACATCATTAACCCGTATGAAAAAATTTAGAAAAGGTTTTACACTGATCGAACTCTTGGTCGTTATCGCAATTATCGGTCTTTTGGCTTCGATTGTGCTGGCTTCTTTACAGCAGGCGCGAGACAAGGCGACTGATGCGAAAATTAAAGAGACCTTGTCTCAGCTTAAGGCCCAAGCGGAAATTCTTTTGGACGATCATCATAATGGAAATGTTAATGGTGTTGGCTATGCTGGTCTCTTTGAAGAGTGCCCAAGTCAGTTTAATAGTGACTGTCAGGGGTACAATTTGTTCCAGGCGGCTCTTGAAGCTACTGGAACTTGTATAGACCAGCCTTGTGGCGAGGCGACGTCAAATGATGAAACTGGTATAACACCAGATTATTGGGCGGCGTGGGTATATCTCAAATCTGATAATAGCCAGGCTTGGTGTATAGATCACACAGGTTTTTCAAATGTGATACAAATGCCGAGTGGTGGAGGAGCTTGGGGTATGACCGCCTGTAGCGAAATAATATAGTTTGGATGCCTGTGGTTGTTATTCTCCTGGTTTTTATTTTCGGCACCATCATCGGCAGTTTCTTGAACGTTGTAATCCTCCGCTACAACACCGGCAAAAATATCTTTGGTCCGAAGGAAAGATCGATCTGTTTTTCTTGTGCTAAAAAGCTTGAGTGGTATGAACTTGTTCCGGTGTTTAGTTTCTTTTTTCTGCGCGCTAAGTGTTCGGCTTGCAAGAGTCCGATTTCTTGGCAGTATCCGTTGGTTGAAATAGCGACCGGGCTAGTTTTTGTCGGGATTTTTGTTCAAAACTTCTCTGCGACAAATTTCTCAGCAATTGTGACCGTGCTTTACGCCGCAATTTGGAGCCTGCTTATCGTCATCACCGTTTACGACTTTCGACACAAAATCATTCCAGACGGTCTGGTTTATACTTTTGCCAGTTTGTCTCTGATATCGGCTTTTTTGACGGGGTCCGGTGGAGGCTTCCTTGGTTCGATTTTGGCCGGAGTAGTTTTCTTTGCTTTCTTTGCGGGGCTTTGGCTGGTTTCTGGTGGTCGTTGGCTTGGGTTTGGTGACGCCAAACTGGTTCTGGGGGTTGGCTTTCTTTTGGGTTTTTTTGGAGGGCTGTCGGCATTGGCTTTAGCCTTCTGGATCGGGGCAGTGGTCAGTATTTTTTTGCTCTCCTTATCTTGGCTTGGAAAAGAGCTGAACAAGCGGCTGGTGGATAAAAAAGATAAAAAAGTTGTTCAATCCAGCGGTTTGCGTGGCCGTCTTTTCACCCTTACAATGAAAAGTGAGATACCGTTCGCCCCGTTCATCATCCTCGGCACATTGATAGTCTTTTTCTGCTCTATAGATATTTTCGGCACAGCTAGGCTTCTCTTCACGATCTGATCGCGGCCGAACTGGGCACCGTAAGGCCGAACGGCCAATCTAACTAAAAATGCCAAAAAATAAATTCAAATTTTCAGGCAAACTAAATTCTGGTTTTACCCTTTTTGAGATGCTGATCACTGTAGCGGTCATCATCATTGTCTCCGGTGTGGTGTTTTACAATCACAATAAGTTCGAATCAGATACCGAAGTCACCAACTTGGCCTACAAGGTCGCACTTGCGGTTCGGGAGGCCCAGGTCAAGAGTATTAGTGTCAGACAGTATGGTGAAGGTGGGGATTTTAGCACGCCGTATGGTTTGCATTTTAACAAAAACAGACCAGAGGAAATTATTTTATTTGCTGACCACGGTGATGGTTCCGGTGGTTCAAGTGACGGTTTGTATAACTCCGGGGACGACAACGGCGACGACATGTTTTGTAGCACAGAAAGTGACACAGAATGTGTCGAGAAGATTACGATCGGCCGAGAGAATTTGATCAAAGGCTGGTGTGGAATTTTGTGGTCATCTGACCCAGATGATCTATCATCAGAATGTTTTTTCTTTGATTACAATAATAATCCGACCAACAACGACGCTCAGTTTCTCGATATTATGTTTAAGCGGCCAAACCCAGACGCGATTTTTGGTGTTTATCAAGGAGCTGAAGATAATGGCGGCGAATCATATGGCAGTATACCGGCGGGCAACCTCTGTGAAAATTTCCGTTGCAACGGCTGGGCGATTTGTTTAGTCTCGCCAGACTTTAGGGAAAAGCGGGTTGTTGTGTATGAAACGGGGCAGATTTCAGTAGAAAATGTTGGGGCTTATGAGGAGGATAGTAGTGAAGTTTGTTCGACACCGCCGACACCATAAAATGTCTAAGCTTAAATCAAAAAAAGGTGGGTTTTTCTTGGCCGAGCTGATCGTAGCAGTTTCCATTTTCGGCATTGTTACCACGATTGCCGTCGGTTCTTTGGTCCTGGCCCTCGACGCCAACCGCAAAACTCAGTCTTTGAAATCGGTTTTGAATAACTTAAACATTGTTATGGATTCAATGACCAAAACCATTGCTACAGGTACGCATTATTTTTGCAGTATTCCGGCCGATGGGGACTTTGATATTTCTTCACCGCTTACCAATGACTGCTCAGATTCGGTAGCGGGTGGGATAGATGCGATAACTCTTTTGTCTAACTATGATTTGGATGAGGACGGAGAACCTAACGATTTTGTTACTTATAGGCACGTGGTCAATGGCGATAAGGGTTATATTGCTAGGAAAATCCGTAGCGGTGAGACTGGTAATTTTGGCCCGGAAATCAGAATGACTGCCCCGGGAGTTGATATTGATAGTTTGGTTTTTGCTGTGACTGGTTCAACTCCGGCTTCTGGAAGCTCACTCGGTAGTGATTTTATTCAGCCAAAAGTCTTAATTACGATTACTGGCAATGCTCCGGCTGGCCCGAGAAGCGACCCGACATCATTTAATGTTCAAACCGTGGTCAGTCAGCGAGTTCCAGACTTTCAGCAAGGCACGGGCCTTTAAAAATATGAGACAAATATTTAAAAATAAAAAAAGGCTAAATCGAGGTTTTACTTTGGTTGAGGCGCTTGTTGCTGTGGCTATTGTTTTGCTCGGTGTCACGGCCGCCTTTACATCTGCTCAGTTTGGGCTTTCTTCAACTTCGGCGGTTCGCAACCGAGTTACCGCTATTTATCTTGCCCAGGAAGCACTCGAGGGAGTAAAAAATATCAAGGACTCAAACCTTCAAAACATATCGCTTAACAACGGAACAAATGACTGGCTAGACGGTATTTCTGCTGGGGTCAATGCCCCGTGTATGCCCGGAGAATTTTGTGGTTACGACCCAATTGCTGGTGGGCTTGTCTCTTGTGATGACGAGGAAGACTGCCTGGTTACCATTATCTCGTATAATTCAAATGAAGTTTACGTACAAAGAAATGCTTCTGGTGAGGAAATAAAATATACAGATTTTGTTCGTACAATCGAGGTTGAGGAACTTAATGATAATGAAGCTAGGGTGACTGTAACTATTAGCGGAATAAATAACATCAGGCTTAATCCATTTACGGCCAGTAGCATAATTTACAATTGGTTCTGATATGAATAAAAATTTCTTAAAAAAAGAAAATCAGCAAAAGGGAATTCGGCAAAAAGGCATAGCGATTTTTATTGCTGTTGTGGTGGTTAGCTCCTTGATGCTTATTGCCTTGGCTATTTCTGATCTTTCATACAAAGAGCAGCTCATTTCCACCTCTGCCCGCGACTCGAGAATCGCTTTCTACGCCGCCGACAGTGGGGCCGAGTGTGCTTTGTTCCATGACCTGAAGGGTGGCGCGAACAGTACGTTTTTTTTCCCAATTGATATGAGTAGTTTTCCTGACCAGTTTACTTGTGGTGGGGCGGAGACCAATCCTACGACCCAAGACAACTCTTCTGGATCGGTTACTACAACCTTTCATTTTGACTTATCTGGCGACGTGGAATCTTGTGCCATCGTTCATGTTACGAAAGAATCTGATGGAAACGGTGGAATTGCAACCCACATTGAATCCCGTGGGTATAACAATACTTGTACGGTTAGCGCTGGAGGTACACCCGGTGTTGCTGATGGTGCTCGCAACCTCGAACGATCTATAAAAATCGACTACTAGTCTACCTGTCTATCGTTGAAGTATAATGGTCGTATTCTAAATATGGCCAAAAGTAGCTCTGACAATCTTTCTCGAAAATCATTTCGAAACCCGCCGGCCGAAGTCGTCTCGCGTCTTAAAAAGTTAAAAGAAACCGTTGAACATCATCGGTATCTTTACCATGTGCTGGATCGCGAGGAGATCTCGGCCGAAGCCCTGGATTCACTCAAAGACGAGTTGAAGAAAATTGAGGACGAGTATCCAGAACTTTTGACGGCTGATTCGCCGAGTCAGCGGGTGGCTGGCGAGCCGTCGCCACAGTTTAAAAAAGTGCCACATCGTGTTGCACAATGGTCTTTTAATGACGCTTTTAACGAAGATGATATCCGAGCTTTTGACGAGCGGGTTAAGAAAAATTTGCGAGCGGAGCTTGGCGACAGCGGAGAAATTGATGGCGCGGGGGTTTCTCAAGTTTCTCCCGAATATACCTGTGAGCTAAAAATCGACGGCCTGAAGGTTGTTTTGGAGTACGAAAGGGGGATTTTGAAAACTGCCGCGACCCGCGGTGATGGAAAGATTGGCGAAGATGTAACCGCCAATGTTCGAACGATTGATTCCGTCCCGCTCAAACTAACTGAGCCAGTCGATGTCATCGTCGAGGGCGAGGTTTGGCTTTCGAAAAGTCAGCTTAAAAAGATAAACGTCGAGCGCGAAAAATCTGGCGAGCCAGTTTTTGCCAACCCGCGAAACGCCGCCGCTGGCTCGATCCGTCAGCTCGACCCGAAAATCGCCGCTGCTCGTAAGCTCGACACATTCATTTACGACATAGGTTTGTTCGGTCGCGAAATTCCGGCCACTCAGTTTGAAGAGCTTGATCTTATAAAAAAACTTGGATTCAAAACCAATAAATATTTTCACCTTTGCAAAAATATCGACGAAGTGGTGGCTTTCTGGAAACAATGGGAGAAAAAATCTCAGGGTCAGGATTACCAGCTCGATGGGGTGGTGGTGAAGGTTAATGAGAAAAAATATCAGGACGCCCTTGGCTTCACCGGCAAGGCACCGCGCTTCGCGATTGCTTTTAAGTTTGCGGCGGAACAAGTGACGACGGTTATCGAAGACATTCGTTTACAGATCGGTCGGACCGGGGTGCTGACGCCAGTTGCTCATTTGAAGCCAGTTTCAGTTGCGGGTTCGGTAGTTTCGCGAGCAACCATTCACAATGAAGACGAAATCAAACGGCTCGATGTCCGGGTCGGGGACACTGTGGTGCTCCAAAAAGCCGGTGATGTTATACCCGACATCGTAAAAGTTTTGACTGAAATGCGAACCGGGAAGGAGAAGCCGTACGTCTTTCCAGAGTTTGTACCAGAGTGCGGCGGAGATGGTCGGATCGAGCGAGTACCCGGGCAGGTTGCTTATCGATGTGTAAATAAAAATTCGGCTGCACAGCATAAACGCAAGCTTTATCATTTTGTTTCCAAACACGCTTTTGACATTGACCACCTTGGTCCAAAAATCATCGATGTTTTGATTGAAAACAGTCTGATCTCTGACGCCGCAGACATTTTTTCACTTAAAAAGGGCGACCTCTTAAGTCTGCCACGCTTTGCTGAAAAGTCGGTCGACAATTTGCTTGAATCAATCGACCAAGCCCGTAGAGTTAGTCTGCCTCGTTTTTTGGTTGGGCTTTCTATTCCGCAAGTTGGCGAGGAAACCGCCGAAGACATTGCAAAGCACTTCAAAACGCTTGAAAAAATCCGCGAATCTTCAAAAGAAGAACTCGAAGCCCTGGACGGTGTTGGTCCGATTGTTGCCGAGGCTGTTTATGTTTGGTTTCGAGAGAAAAATAATAAAAAACTAACCGACGACCTTTTGAAGGAAATAGAAATTGAAAAAATGTTGGTGGTCGGGGGCAGTGGAGCGGGGAGTGCTGGCGCCAACGCATTGTTTGTAGATAAAACTTTCGTTTTGACCGGCTCGCTTGAATCAATGTCTCGAGACGAGGCAAAAAAGAAAATAAAAGAGCGGGGAGGCGACGTCACCAGTGCTGTTTCGGCCAAAACTAGTTTTGTGGTGGCGGGTTCGGAGCCAGGTTCAAAATTCGAAAAAGCAACCGAGCTCGGTGTCACTGTCCTTTCCGAAGCCGAGTTTCTTCGAATGTTAAAATAAGCTACTATAGCCCCTATGACTGAGAAGACAGAAAAGATAAACAAAATCGATGTCGATAAGCTGGCAACTTTGGCCAGAATCACCATTCCAGAAGCCGAAAAAGAGAAAGTTCGCCAAGACATCGAGGCGATACTTGCCTATGTTGGGCAGATCAATGAGGCGGCCGATTTGACTGATTCGACCGATCTCGGCGATTCTCATTCCGGTTCTAATTCTGGCTCTGGCTCCGGCGTAAATTTGGCACCAGCCGAGCAGTACAATTCAGGCGTCAAAAACGTTTTGCGAGAAGACGGTGAACCTCATGAATCTGGAAAATTTACTGGCAGTATTCTAGCCAGCGCCCCAAAAACCGAAAAAGGCTTCATAAAAGTAAAAAAAATTCTCGGATGATCGATATTAAAAACCTGACAATTAAAAAAACTCACAAACACCTGACCCACCGGGATTTTTCGGTTGCCGAACTTTGCGATACATATCTTTATTCAATTAAAGAAAAAAACAAAGACATTAACGCTTTTTTGGAAGTTTTTGATGATGTTTCAGTTCAGGCAAGGCGAGCACAGAAAATGATCGACGATGGCAAGGCTACTCTTTTGACGGGCATACCGATTGCTGTCAAAGATAATATTTTAATCGAGGGCCGTAAGGTTGGCGCCGCATCGAAAATTCTCGATGGCTACGTTGCTTCATACAGTGCTACGGCTATAAAAAAACTTGAGGAAGCCGGGGCGATTTTCATTGGTCGCACAAACATGGATGAATTTGCCATGGGTAGCTCGACCGAAAATTCTGCCTATGGTGCAACCAAAAATCCTCACGACCTTTCTCGTGTGCCTGGGGGCTCGTCTGGTGGTTCGGCGGCGGCGGTTGCTATGGATGGCGCTTTGGTGGCTTTGGGCTCTGATACTGCCGGTTCAGTCCGTCAGCCAGCATCATTTTGTGGCTGTGTTGGTTTAAAGACGACATACGGCTCAGTTTCGAGAAGTGGCCTCATTGCTCTCGGTTCGTCGCTAGACCAGATCGGCCCGATAACGAAAACTGTTCACGACGCCGAAATTATTTTTGATGCTATCCGCGGAGCTGACGTTCTCGACAGTACAACAATTCCGGATCAGATTTATGCTGACGCGCGGGCGGTATCGAACGCAAAACCAGCATCAAAGACAAGTTCGGGACCGTCTGCAGGAAAAATGATCATCGGTGTTCCGAGGAAACTTATTGAGGGTGGTGGAATCGATGCTGATGTTTTGGATAATTTTGAAAATTCAATCAAGCGTCTCAAGGAGATGGGCTATGAAATCAAAAATATAGAATTACCTCATGCTAAATATTCTCTGCCGGCTTACTACATCATGTTACCCGGCGAAGCTTCTTCAAATCTCGCTCGGTTTGACGGCATGAAATACGGTCTTTACGAATCTGGTGACAAACTACTTGATGATTATTTGCTGACCAGAGGTAAGGGTTTTGGTCCGGAGCCGCGACGTAGAATTCTTTTGGGAACCTACGTTTTGTCGTCCGGCTACTACGACGCCTTTTACAACAAATCCCAGCAAGCCAGAAAACTCATTGGTCAAGATTTTGTTAATGCTTGGAAAGAAGTCGATATCATTATGACTCCGACCACTCCGACCCCTGCTTTCAAACTAGGGGAGAAGGTGATGGACCCGGTTTCAATGTACTTGGCTGACGTCTTTACTGTACCTTCAAACATTGTCGGCATACCGACGATTTCTGTTCCGTCCGGCAGCGCCTTGAGGGAGGGAAAGACCTTGCCGCTCGGTGTTCAATTTTTTTCTCCACATTGCCGCGAAGATCTATTGTTCAAAATCGGCAAAGAGTTTCTGGGTGAGGTCGAATAAGCTTCTTTAAATAGTCGGCGGATAACGCGCCACAAAACGCGCTATAATAAAGCGAATAAGCGCCAATAAGTTATTTCAAAAATGGCAGACGATAAAGGTAAAAAATCAGACAAAAAACCGAGTCCGAAACCGCCACCAAATCCGATCGAGCCGCTTATCATGGCATTTTTTGTGGTGGCGATTTTGGGCGCCCTGACCGTTCGTTTCCGAGAATTTTTGGCTCGTCACCTTGGGCTGGATGCATTTCTTGATACATTCTGGCTTTTCATAAAAGGCGAGGCGACATTTTCAGACGTTGTCGGTGCAACCGGCAGTCCGGCTTTAGCGGCGACCATTTTTATGCTTAAAATTTTGTCTTTTGCATTCTCGGCTTTCATGGTATGGATGATAATTTCAACCTACCGAAAGTCTGTAGCTACTAGTAAAAAGCTACGTGAACCGCTACAACCACCAAAGGAAATTTCCTACGCCATCAGCCACACTTCTGAAAAATTCATCAATCCAAAATGGGAGAGAGTTCTCGAGCATATTAATTCGCCAAACCAAAGCGACTGGAAGTTGGCCATTTTGGAGGCTGACATTATGTTAAGCGACATGCTCGACAAGATGAGTTATCACGGAGCCACCATCGGTGACAAACTAAAGTCCATCGAGCCAAGCGACTTCACTTCACTTCAAGAAGCCTGGGAGGCCCATAAGGTTCGCAACTCTATTGCCCACGAAGGCTCAGATTACGCCATCACCAAACCAGAGGCCGAGCGGGTGATTAAGCTTTTCAGGAAGGTGTTTGAGGAGTTTAGGTATATTTAGTTTCTGTGTTGTTTCTCCATGAGCACTCGCATCCTCCAGCGAGGATGCTCGCTAGTCCTCGGACGATTTCCGCCTACGGCGGACCATGCAAATCGTCCTGCGGCTCATTTCGAAACAACACGAGAATATAAGTAGGGTATAAATCTCTAAATTGTCTTAACAAAATAACCGTGTTAATATTGGCGTCACTGATTCGTCGGTGTATATAGCGGGGTGGAGTAACGGTAACTCGCCAGGCTCATAACCTGGAGATTCCCGGTTCAAATCCGGG
>CAYMIB010000030.1:0-9496 GCA_964390475.1 uncultured Candidatus Saccharibacteria bacterium
ACAAAAAACCCACCGCCTCGCGACAGATGGGGTTTCTGTGCGGATGATGAGTCAGATTATCCTTTTCTCTTTTTCTTCGATCGCGGTGATGCAACATTCCTGAACATCTCAGCCAAGCTCTCTAAGAGATCAGGATGGAGCCCACTCTTTCCATTGGGTCCCGGTCTTTTGCTCTGTTTCTGGCTTTCTGCGACCGAACTGAGTTCGTGCGCAATAGCCCCTGTTGATACGTTTGGATAGGTGCCGCTCCGACTTTCAACCGCGATTCTCACATCATCCATGATGGATCTGCGAAGACTCTCTGCGTCGCGTGGGGAGAGATATGCGTTCGGACTGCATTCTGTATTAAGGAATCCCTGAAGAACCCTCTTGGCCTTCTCTGCGATACTTAGTGCGTCGACATCCTCAGAAAGATCGATGCTGTCTTTTGCTTTTCTCATGGAAACAGCTCCTTTGATGAGTAAACAACCAGTTCTTTTTGCATGGTAACACAAAAAATACCTCAGTCAAATTTGCCTTTTTTATTCGAGCCACAGATGATGAACAAAAAATTATCATCGAATAAAATTAAAAGAAAAACCGCCCGGACATAGCCAGGGCGGTGGGAAAGACTGTGTGTAAACAAATTTGGTCTCAGGGTTTTCTCTGGGAAAAGACTTCTCGTCCGGCACCCATGACCATGAGTCCGACACCGGTGACCATCGGAAGAACACCAAAGATCTGTGTTACTACGGAGAGACGTGCATAATCTTCCGCATTCCATCGCCCTGTATCCGCGGTTTGGAATTTCCAGGACATGAACAGCCGAACTCCTACTGCCACGAGGAATAATGCCATACCAAGGTAGAAAAGAAACTTGTTCATTCTGATTTCTCCTTTTCATGTTCAGGCCTTTGATCCGTATCCGAACCCTCAATAGGTGTTCCACCGAGAAGTTCGAATTCGGCCTGGTTGGCTACGGTAATCATGGTTTCAAACCACTTGCCGGCGTCGCCTGTCCTTTGATAGTCATCATCGGCTTCGTGTTCGGCGATGTGAGACGCTCGTTGTCCAGGATCATCCGTTCGGTGTTTGAGCATGGGACCCTCCATGTGTTTTACAAGAGCAAAAACTCTTTTAGTAAAATATAACATTATATAATATTTGTCAAATGATTGCCTTGCACATTTTTAACAATACACACACATCGACAAACAATAAGCCCTAAATTAAGATGGAAATATGAAAAGAAGCTCAACAATATTTCTTCAGGCAGTGGTCGTGGCTCTGAGCATTGGTGCCCTTGCACTTTTACTTTGGGAACCGCACATCGAGGGCAGGAATGTTCACGCCACAGTGTTTGAAATTTACTTCAACGATCCATTTCTGGCGTTTGCATATATTGGATCAATCCCTTTTTTCATGGCGCTCTATCAGGTGTTCAAATTGTTGGGATTTGTCAGACAAAATAAAATATTCTCGCAATCGGCAGTAGCGACCGTAAAAGCTCTGCGGACCATAAAATATTGTGCGATAACGATTATCGGTTTCGTTGCAGTGGGGGAAGTCTTTATTATGTTGAACGAAAGTGACGATCGCGCCGGCGGGGTTTTTATGGGCCTTCTTGTCGTCTTTTTTTCGGCCACGGTTGCGGCTGTGACGACGAGGTTTGAAGGGATTTTGAAGAATACGGCGGATCAAAAGCTAGGGAAGTGAGTAGGGGATTCGCTTATTTAGAATTTTGTTTTGCAAAAAAGAAAACCGCCCCCCGAACGGTTTTCCGTTGGTGGGCGGTTCAATGACGACTTGTTCAGTCTCTGGTTACTAAGTAGAGCTTAAGGCCCTGTGTCGAGAACCAACTCTTGTCACGGCGATCTACGGGTGTATGGCCACCGAAGGTGAAGGATCTGATTCTAAAGGGCAGATTGTGTTTGATGAAGACCCTGTTGGCTCGAGGAACTTGACTTGGGACACCCATGCAAGCGGCACTAGCACTGCCATAGCCCCGGTACTCAAACATGTATGCGATAAGGTGACGAAGACTGTCCGGCCAGGGGGCTGAAAATATTTGGCTCCACTGACTAGATGAGACCTCTCCGGCGATGGATGTGTACTTGACCTTGCTGGTACTTTTTCTTGTTTTTTCCAATACGGACTCCTTTACTAGTTTCTTTGTCTGTCCAAA
Organism: uncultured Candidatus Saccharibacteria bacterium; assembly: GCA_964390475.1. GTDB lineage: Bacteria > Patescibacteriota > Minisyncoccia > Phycocordibacterales > DATGWK01 > JAHFLV01. The sequence goes on from CAYMIB010000030.1 coordinate 2,165, forward strand.
ACTCTTTAACTAAAATAGCATACCACGACAATTTGTCAATAGTCGCTTCCAACCTATAAAAAATATTGGATGCCTTTGGTCGCTCTAATAATCTTCTTAGTTGTCTTTGAAATGATTATTTCCCGTGAAGTATTTCTAAAAGCATGTTCATGCTCTGATCTTCGCTGAGATCAGTGTTGTCGATAATTTTGTAACCGTTTGATGTCGATTCTTCTCGTAAATATTTTGCCCAGTTCATCATCTGTTCGTTTGCAAGTTCAGGGTGATTTCTTTTAATTAATCTTTCTTTTCGAACCTGGTCACTGCAATCGAGCAAAACGACTTCATACGAGGTAATGCCGTTTTCAGCACAGGCTTCTTTTATAAAAGAAGGTCGTGTTTGACCATCGAGTATCGCTGGTTTTGAATCCAGTGAATCTTCTTTCATTTTTCTAACCCATTTTTTAGTATTTTCTTTCTGCCAATTTTCTGCACTACCAAAGTCTCTAATCATTTCTTCGTTTGAGGGAACGCCAATGCTGTCGAAGTAGCAAAATTGAAACTCGTCGGCATGATTTTTCTCAATACTTCTTATTGCCGTTGTTTTGCCGGCGCCAGATGCACCGATGACGAAATATATTTTGTTCATGTAGGTAAAGTATATATCAAGATTTTATACAAAATAAAAAACCCACCGTCCTGCGACAGTGGGTCTGTGTTGAGGTGGTGGGGCTAGGGGTAGAGGAACGCTCCAAGTTCGCACTTGCAACAGGTCTTGTCACAAGGCCCTCGCACGACCCGGGCAAAGATTTCTGCCCAGTGGACCGTTCCATCTGCGTTGTAAAAGATCTTGTTCAGGCTGTCCACGTGTTGCACTCCATTGCAGCCTTTGTGCCATTCGAGGATGGCATCATCAGATGTTTTACCTGGCTCCACGACGTTTCGGTAGGTACGGTATTCGTTTCCGGTACCAGTTGCCTCAGTGGTCATGTTGTCTCCTGTGCTGTTTGGCGCGTAAGGGTGTCTGTTTCTTGCGACGCAGTAACCAAGAATGAATCGATTCCAAATTATTGTGTCGCAGGAAGGTGTCTAAAAACCAAAAATTCTCACTACATGGTATCATTTATTTATTCTTATGTCAAGATGGGCTCCATAAATTCTCTAAGGCACTACATAATGAAAAAGCCCCCATCCCGTGTTTGGTCCACGAAACGGGGCTTTGTGTTTTGAGTTTATTGTATAAAACCAAACGACAAAAGTTCACAAACTACTTGACTCAAATACCCCCTAGGGGGTATCATCAAAACATGAACACAAACAAGGAAAAAATGGGTCGCCGGTTAAAAATTATTGAGGGACAAGTCCGGGGTCTGCGAGAAATGGTTGAGAAGGGGTCCTACTGCATCGACGTTATTACTCAGAGCTCTGCGATCAAGCAGGGTTTATCGAATGTTGAAGACATGCTTATGGAGCATCATCTTTCGCATTGTGTTGTTAAGCAGATAAAAGAAGGAACTCCCGATAAAGCCGTGGCCGAGGTTCTTAAGGTTTACAAGCTTAAGCGCAAATAACCGAAGATCAATGGTCGCATGACCATAAAATATATGAATCACACTCAAGCTAAAGTTTATAGAGTAAAGGGAATGCATTGCGCCTCATGCGCCGGTATCATCGAGAAAACTTTCAAGAAAACCGAAGGGGTTCATTTGGCCGAAGTAAACTATGGGACCGAAAAAGCAAAAATTGCTTTCGATGAATCAAAAACAAATGCCCAGCAACTATCAAAAAAAATAGAACCACTTGGCTACTCCCTCGCCTTTGACCAAGAGGCCTCACAATTTTCACAACAGCATGGCAACCAATCGGCCGAGGAAATGGGTATGTCGGCGGATGAACATGCAGCACATCTCGGACTCAATCAGTCGAAAAAAGAAAAACTTGCCGAGGTAGCCGATATGAAAACTAAAGTTTTTTCAGCGATTCCGCTCGCTGTCATTGCGGCCTTTGTTATGGGTTGGGATATTTTTGCGCAGTACGGTGTTGTTGCAGAAATGAGTTATGTCACCGAAGAATTCTTTCACCACCTCCTCCCGTTAATAGCCACATATATACTTTTTGTGGTTGGTAAACCGTATCTTCTTGGGTTTTATCGTTTCCTTCGTTATGGCAAGGCAAACATGGATACATTGATCGGGATTGGGACAACAGCCGCATTTTTATATAGCTTTGCGGTCACCGCCTTTGAAGAGATTTTGCGTCCTTTTATAAATGTTGAATATCAGTACTACGACGTGACGATTGTTGTCATTACTTTTATTGCACTTGGAAAATATCTTGAGGCAAGATCAAAAATAAAAACCGGTGATGCTATAGAAAAATTACTTAATCTTCAAGCCAAGACAGCTTTGGTGATTCGAGATGGAAAGGAAGTTGAGATTTCTATAAACGAGGTAAAGCACGGTGATCTCATTATCGTAAAACCAGGTGCAAAAATTCCGGTTGATGGTGTTGTTACCGAAGGCAGTTCGTTTGTTGATGAGTCCATGGTGACGGGGGAGCCAATGCCTGTTCAAAAAAAGATCGGAGATGGTGTGGTTTCCGGGACAATCAACACCAGCGGGGCATTCACTTTTAAAGCAACAAAAGTTGGATCCGAAACTCTCTTGGCCCAGATTATAAAAATGGTCGAAGATGCGCAGGGCAGTAAAGCGCCAATTCAGGCACTCGCAGATAAAATTTCAGCTATATTTGTGCCGATCGTTCTCGTAATCGCCTTTCTGACTCTCGGAGCTTGGCTTGTTTTTGGATCACAATACCTTGGATTTTCTCAGGCCCTTTCATTTGGCCTTGTATCATTCGTCGGTATTCTCGTCATCGCATGTCCATGCGCTCTTGGTCTGGCAACGCCAACGGCGATCATCGTCGGAGTTGGCAAGGGTGCGAAGGAGGGAATTCTTATCAAAGACGCGGCAACTCTTGAAAAACTGCACAAAGTAAATACTGTCGTGGTTGATAAGACTGGAACGATCACCAAAGGCAAGCCAACCCTTGTTGATGTACAAAATTTTTCAGGACTAAAAGATGAAGAGTTTGTTTCGGTAATCGCATCACTCGAAAAGAAATCAGAACATCCGATTGCGCACGCAATTGTAAATTACGCTCAGGAGAAAAATATTCAAATTCAAAGTATTTCTGGTTTCGAGGGAATTCAGGGTAAGGGGCTCAAAGGATCAATTGGCGACACAGAATATTTTGTGGGGAATGCAAAACTGGTAAGCGACCTCAATATCTCATTTGATACCTCAAAACTCCACGAGTTTACATCTCAGGGAAAAACCCCAGTAATTCTTGCGACGAAAGAAAAAGTTCTTGGGTTTGTTATGGTTTCTGATGAAATAAAAGCGGAGTCAGTTGAAGCGATAAAAAATCTCCATGCGCTTGGAATCAAAGTCGTCATGCTCACTGGCGATGATGAAAAGGCTGCAAAGTATATTGCTTCACTTGTTGGTATAAGTGCCCCCGTAGATGAGGTTGTCGCCCATGTGTTGCCACAAGATAAACTAGAAAAAATAAAACAACTTCAGTCACAAGGTCGAGTGGTGGCTATGGCCGGTGATGGTGTAAATGATGCACCAGCTCTTGCTCAAGCTGATGTCGGCATCGCTATGGGAACCGGAACTGATGTGGCCATCGAGTCGGCCGGCATTACACTTCTTGGCGGGGATATTTCAAAACTTGTAAAAGCAATCAAGCTTTCGAAAATCACCATGCGAGGAATTAAACAAAATCTTTTCTGGGCATTTATTTACAACATTGTGGGCATTCCATTAGCAGCTGGCGCTTTGTATCCGGTGTTTGGTTGGCTTTTGAACCCGGTCTTTGCTGGCTTCGCTATGGCTATGTCGTCGGTGTCGGTGGTGTCGAACTCGCTTCGCATTAAAGCAAAAAAATTATAAGTAGAAACGTAGAAACAATTAAATTTTTAAAACATGAACAATCAAAACAACAAAATCTTATACGGAATCGGCGGAATAGTTATCGGAATTATTCTCGTGTCGGTGTTTACGCCGATGATGCGGTACGGCGGCTTTGGGATGATGAATTGGAGAAATGGTCCTGTTACGGATCAAAGAGTAATTAGTAATAATCGGGTAGCTGGCACAATCGACAGGCACTTTATTGAACAGATGATTCCTCACCATGATGGTGCGATTGCCATGGCAAACTTAGCACTTCAGAAAGCAAAGCATCCGGAGATTAAAACCTTAGCTACTGCAATCATCGCAGCCCAGACAGCAGAGATCCAAGACATGAATGGTTGGTATCAAGACTGGTTTGGGAGGACTGTGCCAAAAGTAAGCACAGGAATGATGGGTGGTGGCATGATGTCCCAGAGCGGAATGCATATGGGTGGACAGGAAGACATGACTGTATTAGAAAATGCAGCTGATTTCGACAAGGCTTTTATCGAACAAATGATCCCACATCATCAGCTCGCAATTATGATGGCGAATATGCTTCAGTCAGGTTCCGGCCGACCGGAGATGCAGCAACTCGCTAAAGATATTATTTCTTCACAGTCAAAAGAAATTCAACAGATGCAGGCTTGGTATGTACAGTGGTATAAGTAAACTTATTAAAAAATAATCAGTATAAAAAATATGAAACTATCAAAACTAATGCATGTAGGGAGTGTGATAGCAGGTTTGATTGGAGTCATTACATTTGTATCCGCTCTCATTGGTGGAAGTGATAACCTTGTATTCGGAGTTACAAAAGTAGACGCATTATTATGTTCCACAATTCTTATACTTATGGCAATTTGGTTTGTCTTGGGTGCCATGCATCACATAATGCTTGAGAAGAAAGGAGAGGTTATGTAATTTCGGAGAAATATTATCACTTATGAAAACACTTACCTTTCACGTACACGGTATGCATTGTAATGCTTGTGTACTCATGACCGAGAGTGAACTTGGCAATCTGCCAAACATTACTCACGTCAAATCAAGTCTGGCGAAGCATTCCGTAGAGGTTACTGGAGATTTTGGTGACAAAACACTAGAACAAATTGCCGAGGAGCTTACCGTTCCGTTAAAACCTCACGGGTATACTGTCTCGGTTGAAAAAAAGGAACATGATGCAAAGTGGGGCGATTTTAAGATTGCGGTTCCGGTTGTATTAGGTTTTGCGGTTCTGTTTGTGGTGCTTCAAAAAATGGGAATTGTGAATTTGGTCAGTGCAGGAAATGTTACCCTCGGCACAGCGTTCGTGGTTGGCATCATCGCATCGCTTTCAACGTGTATGGCGGTTGTCGGCGGACTCGTTCTTTCTATGTCCGCGACATTTGCTAAAGTTGGGGACAAAATCAAACCTCAACTTATGTTCCACGGTGGACGTATCGCGGCGTTTTTTGTGCTCGGCGGGGTGATCGGAGCAATCGGATCAGCATTCACACTTAACACTTCAGCTACATTTATTCTAAGTTTGATCATCGGTATTGTAATGCTCATTCTCGGTATCAATCTTCTTGATACTTTCCACTGGGCGAAGAAACTGCAACCGACAATGCCAAAGTTTATCGCAAAACACGCACATGGAGTGTCAAAGTTTAATCACACTATTGCACCACTATTTGTTGGTATTGCTACATTTTTTCTACCATGCGGATTTACGCAGTCGATGCAACTCTACACACTTTCCACTGGCTCATTTCTGCAAGGGGGATTAACAATGCTTGCGTTTGCACTCGGTACATTGCCTGTACTGGCAATTATCAGCTTCAGTTCATTCAGTATCCAAAAAAGTTCAAAGGCCGGAATTTTTTTCAAAACAGCTGGACTCATTGTTATCATGTTTGCGCTTTTCAACCTTATTAATAGCTTGGTGGTAATCGGGGTCGTACCACCGGTGTTTAACTTTTAGTATAATTTTAATATCTTTTGTATTTATGAAAGCAACCATTATCTCAGTTATCGTCGCCGTGGTTCTTGTTGGCGGTACCTTGGTTTTGACTCAGGCTGGTTCTTCGTCAAGCGACACCGTGTCGGCAAGCAATGTCAGTGTCGTCGATGGGAAACAGATCATTGAGATACGTGCAAAGGGCGGATACCAGCCAAGAAAAAGTATTGCAAAGGCCGGTATGCCGACAATCATTCGCTTTAATACAAGCGGAACATTTGATTGTTCTTCGTCGGTTCGTATTCCAAGCTTGAACATAAGCAAGTTGTTGCCACAATCTGGAGTAACAGATGTGGATATTGGTAGCGGCCAGCCCGGTATACTTAAAGGATCATGCGGAATGGGCATGTACCCGTTTGAGGTGGAGTTTCAAAGTTAGATTATTAGATCAGATTACTATTAGTGTGAGTTTAAAAATATGACAACATATAAAAAATTAGAGTGGTTGCTTCGAATCGGTGTTGCCGGTGAATTTTTGGGTCACGGCGTGTTCGCACTTCAAGGTAAAGCTGACTGGATAAAGTGGACACAGCAACTTTCGGGAGTAGACGCATCAACCGCAACCACCTTTATTTTCATTGTCGGTATCGTCGACATTCTTCTCGCCATCATGGTTTTGGTTAGACCTGTTCGTCCACTTTTGCTCTGGATGGCGTTTTGGGGATTTTGGACAGCGCTCGTTCGTCCGCTCGTTGGTATGCCAATCTGGGACTTCATCGAACGTTTTGCAAACTGGGCAGCACCGCTAGCTTTGTACTATGTGTACAAGATGAACAAGGACAAATAACTCTCGGTATATAGGTTTCCTTACTCAGTTGTTTTGCCATCAAACTCGTCAGTTGTATCGGCCTCACCTTCGGCTTTGGTTTTGTGTACGACGCCGTCGCGATGATGTGGAGGCATGTATATGGTGTAGAGCTTCATAGTGCCCGAACCAGTGTTGATGACATTGTGTTTGGTGCCGGCCGGAACGACGATTACGCTACCATCTGTGATGTCGTGAGGAACGTCGTTCAAAATTGCTGTGCCCGTACCTTTTTCAACGCGCAGAAATTGATCAACATCATGAACTTCAACACCAATTTCTTCTCCTGCAATAAGTGACATTAGAACGAGCTGGCTGTTTTTGTCGGTGTAAAGAACCTTTCTAAAATTCTCATTTTCAAGAGTGATTTTTTCTATATTTGCAACGTATCCTTTCATGTTCGCATTATCTCATGTCTTGATTACGTCCCAAATAAATCATATACGTACAACTCTGAATCTTTAGTTATTAGTCTGTTTTTACAACCGTTTCCGCCGGCAAGTTTTTTCTGATGGTTGCAAGGTCGGCTTCCGAATAATTGTTTCCGGTTAAGTCTAATAGTTTTAAATTGCTCAAATTTCCTAATT
>CAYMIB010000031.1:0-9229 GCA_964390475.1 uncultured Candidatus Saccharibacteria bacterium
TGTTTCGGGAAGTGGGTCGCCGCATGTTTAGTTGTATAATCGTAGCATGTCAGACGCTTCCAAAACCCCGTCAAAATTCGCCCATCTCCACGTTCACAGTCATTACAGCCTACTGAACGCCCTGCCGAAAATCCCCGACCTCGTCGATGCGGCCAAAGAAATGGGCTTGACTTCGCTCGCTCTAACCGACAACTGTAACCTGTACGGCGCGATCGAATTTTACAAAGCCTGCAAGAAAAAAGAGATTAAACCCATTTTGGGCATTGATGCATATGTCGCGCCACGCACTCGTCACGACAAAGACCACGGCATCGACAACCCACGCCAACGCCTCGTTCTTTTGGCGAAGGACATGAGTGGCTACAAAAGTCTCATTAAAATCGTGACCGACGCCCACCTCGAGGGCTTCTACTACAAACCCCGCATCGACAAGGAGCTCATGGAGAAATATAAGGAAGGGCTTTTGGTGATTTCCCCGGCCATGCAGGGCGACATTGCTCAAGCTGTGATGATGAAGGATTTCGACAAAGCCAAAAAACTTGTCGAATGGTACCGAGGCGTATACGGTGCAGAGAATTTTTTCATCGAAATTTCTCATCATCCGGAAATCGAGGGACATAAAGAAAAAATGGCTGACCTTCGCAAGCTCGCTAAAGAAATGAACGTGCCAATCGTCGCCGGGCAAGAAGTCTACTATATAGATAAAAAAGATCGCGTCGCCCGCAACACCTTGATTTCGATTCAAAACACGGGTTTCATCGAGCGCGGCGGCTTTGGAAATGAAGAGGAGGATTTTTCGCTCATCACTCCAGCCCAAGCTGAGAAAAATTTTAAGGATACGCCTGAAGCGATTGCCAACAGCGCGAAGATCGCTGACCTGTGCAACCTCGACCTAGCTCTCGGCAAATGGCTTTTCCCAAATGTGGTAGTGGAAAGCGGTCGCACCCACGATGATGAACTTCGACACATGGTTTTTGAAGGCATCAAGCGTCGCAAAGTTGAGGAAACACCGGAACTCCTCGCCCGCATAGAGTTTGAACTTAAGGTCATCAAAGACAAGGGTTACTCGCCATACTTTTTGGTCGTGGCTGACTTGCTCAAGTTTGCCCACAGCCGCAACATTTTGACTACGATTCGAGGTTCGGTTGCGGGTTCACTTGTGACATATCTGGCCGGAATCACGAACGTCAATCCCCTGACCTTCAAACTTCCGTTCGAGCGATTTCTAAATCCTGAGCGTCCGTCCGCTCCCGATATCGACATGGACTACGCCGACAACCGCCGAGACGAAGTGATCGCTTATGCAAAGCAAAAATATGGCGCCGACAAAGTCGCCCAGATCGGTACATTCGGTACGATGATGGCCCGCGGTGCGGTGCGAGACGTCACCCGTGCCCTCGGCCATCCGTACGCCCTTGGCGACAAAGTTTCTAAACTTATCCCGATGGGCGCCCAAGGTTTTCCGATGACCATTGACCGAGCCATGGAAGAAACCGCCGAACTTCGCCAACTCTATAAGTCCGACACCATCGTGAAAGAAATCATCGACATGGCGAAAAAGATTGAAGGTTGTGCTCGCCACATTTCCGTCCATGCCGCTGGCGTCGTCATTTCGCCGATTCCCCTAACCGAAATCGTACCGCTCCAATTCGACACTCGTGGCAACAGCAACATCATCACTCAGTACGACATGCATTCGATCGATGAAGACAATGCCGGTCTTTTGAAATTCGACTTTCTTGGTATTAAAAATTTGGCGATCTTGGCCGACGCTGTGTCGCTCGTGAAAAAAATTGAGAACATTGATATCGACATCGAAAATGTTGCTATTGATGACAAAAAAACTTTTGAAATGCTCGCTCGCGGCGAGACACTCGGTCTCTTCCAGCTGAACGGCGAAGCGATGACTAAGTTTTTGAAAGAATTGAGGCCAACGAACATAAACGACATCAATGTCATGATCGCCCTGTATCGCCCGGGTCCAATGCGAAATATTCCGGACTATATCGAGCGTAAACACGGCACAAAGCCCATCACCTATCTTCATCCAAAGATGGAAAGTTTCTTGAAGGATTCTTATGGCATCTTGGTGTACCAGGAGGACATTATGTTCACCGCCCTCGAACTTGCCGGCTACACCTGGAAAACTGTCGACAAACTCCGCAAAGCGATCGGAAAGAAAATTCCAAAAGAAATGGAAGAGCAGCATGCCGTGTTCGTCGATGGCTGTCTCAAGACTTCAAACATTCCGGCGGCAAAAGCCGAGCAGATTTGGGATTTGTTCGACCCGTTCAAAGGTTACGGTTTCAACAAAGCCCATGCTGCGAGCTACGGAAAAGTTGCGTATCAAACCTCATACATGAAGGCCAACTTCCCCGCTATTTATATGTCTGCCGTCCTGACCGCCGACTCGGGCGACGTTGAAGAAATCGCCAAAATTATTTCTGAATGTAAACGCATGGGCATTCCAGTTTTGGCTCCGGACATTAACGAAAGCTTCGGTGGATTTACGGTGGTGAAAGACGGAGTAGAAAAAATCCGATTCGGGCTCTACACCATTAAAAATCTCGGCGAAGGAATTGCTGACACAATTATTGCCGAGCGAAAGAAAAACGGAAAATTCAAATCTCTTTCAGACTTCCTCGACCGCGTCCGCGACAAAAATTTAAATAAGAAATCGCTCGAAGCTCTGATCAAAACCGGAGCGATGGATGAACTCGGTGAACGCGGTGAACTTCTTGCCAATCTCGAAAACATTTTGGCATACAGCAAAGAGAAAAATTCTGGCAAAGACCAAGACTCGCTTTTTGGTCTCATGTCTGACGCCTCGAGCGTGCCCGGACTTCGACTCAACCCCGCTCCAGTCGCTACTTCTGAAGAAAAGCTGGCGTGGGAGCGCGACCTCCTCGGCCTCTTCATTTCAGGTCACCCACTCGATCGTTTTCGCGAGAAACTTGAAAAACAAAGCAGTAGTATAAGCAAAACGGTTGAAACAGCAGTTGAAGGAAGCACGGTCGTCGTTGCCGGTATGATCGAAGAAGCCAAGCAAATACAAACCAAAAAGGGTGACAATATGATGTTTATTAAAATTGGTGATTTCTCCGGCAGTATCGAAACCGTCGTCTTCCCAAAAATTCTCGAACAACACCGAGACGTTTTTGTCGCCGACAAATGCATCGCTGTCAAAGGCAAAATCACCACCCGTAACGGCGCAAGGAGTATTGTGGTGGACAAAGCAAAGGTGTTGTAATTTTTTGTAAAAGAAAAACCCCGCACAGGCGGGGTTTCGGTCCCAAACATTAGTCGAATTCAATTCGTTTCGTCATCATCGGTAACTCCGGGGTGATTCCCACCAGACTGAGGCGGAAGGTTCACCCCCTCGAAAAACTGAGTGCCCAACACATTCCACATCAGGGTGTTGGCGAGACGCTTTAAGACGATGTCGAGAACTCCACCAATCTCACCAGCCTCAATCACCTTGATGTTGTAGTCGTCAGCAAGAGAGCCGCTCCTCGGCATTTGCACACCCTGCCAAGACTCCATCAAAGCAAGACTGAGCGAGTCGCCTCCGATCACAGACTTTTCCACGGCAGCAAACACACCACGATGAGCCTGAGAGGAGTGCTTGGACATGACATTAAGAATACGCGCCACAGGCATACCAACGTCATACATCAATGCCAGCATGCAAAAGTCGGTTGCAACAGCAAGCTTGTATTGGTCAACCACGACACCTTGTTCCTCAAACTGAGCGAGCCTATTCAGCAGATTGCTCGACATGAGGAGCGTGGCATCCAGATCTCCGGTTTGCTCTCCAATTTCGATCATGGACAAAACGAAAGGATGAAACAAGTCCTCTAAACTCTCCATCCCTTCCCGCAGACCACCACCGGCACGAACATCTGCGGCCACACCCTCAAAGACGGCTCGATATGTCTCTGATCTTGTAGACATCAACTCGAGAACAACGAGAATCGGCACTCCAGCGCTGAGAATTGTACCAAAGCTGTGCAGTACTCGAGACTGTTCTAGCAGCTTCTGAGCCTTGTCACTGGTAGACATTGTCAACACTCCTGTTTTTGGGACAAGCAACAAGATCCGCAACAAGCGCATCTCGTGATGTTCAGTTCTGACAGTAAATTACATCTACTCAGCACCGTTGTCAATAATCAGCAGAACCCCAAGAAAAGAAGAAACTCCACCCAGATGGGTAGAGTGTGGGAACCTAAAGACCGAGACCCTTAGGAGGACAGCCCCGGATTGCGACATAACATGCCCCATCCCAAACGCGGTCAATCGACAAATAATGCCAGTCGAAAACACCGAGAACGCCAGCGTCGACACCCTTGCGATACAGATATCGGACGCAGGTCAATCCTTCAACATCATACTCAGTGCCAGGAAAGATGAGCTTGGGGTAAGGGCCCGCGGCCGACAGCCGAATTGGCAATAAGTCGCTGGGTATCATGTCTGGTACCCTCAATAGAAAATCGAGGGTATTGGCGTTTAAGGGTTCAAAGTGGAAGTAGCTTCCTAGATCCCGAAGAATCTCTGCACCACTAGATTCCGGATTCGCTTTCTGAAATGGGGTTCGAAAAGCCGCAACCTTTCCTCCTCCCAGAAAAAGCTGTCCGTTCGTCGACTTAATTACAAGCTTCCCACACTGAGACTGCAGGGCCCGAATTCCCCAACATTTTGGTATGTGAGGCAGGGCATCGGTATCAACCAAGCATCCAGCTTCTCTTGATCCCAAGGTATACCTCCTTCCAAGGATTCCGTTAACACTTTGACAACAGTCTGTTCATGACGATACATCCATTGTTGGTCTGGGTCAATAAATAAACAACAAATAAACCGAGAGGTTGCACAAATTCAGCGGTTTTACCAAAGCCGCTCAAAAAGCTATAATTTCCCAATGAAAACAAAAGAAGAATCTGCGGGCTCGATCGAACATGCTCGCCACACCCTGGCTCATCTTTTGGCCGCCGCAGTCCTGGAACTCCATCCAGACGCAAAACTTACCATCGGCCCCGCTGTCGACAACGGCTTTTACTACGACTTCGAATTTTCTGAAACTGTCTCAGACAAAGATCTACCAAAGATTCTCAAGGCGATGAAAAAACTTCTTCCGAGTTGGAAGGTATTTGAGCATCGCGAGGTTTCTGTCGCCGAGGCTCGAGAAATTTTTGCTGATAATCCTTACAAACTCGAGCTCATCGATGAAATCGACGCGAAAGGAGAAAAAATCACTCTCTACACCTGCGGCAAATTCACCGACCTCTGCCGTGGTGGTCATGTCGAAAATCCAGCAAAAGAAATCGATGCTGACTCTTTCACTCTCGACCGAGTCGCTGGCGCCTACTGGCGTGGTGATGAAAAGAATAAAATGCTCACTCGTATTTACGGCTTGGCTTTTGAAACTGGTGCTGAACTTGAGGAATACGTAAAAATCCGCGAAGAAGCCAAAAAACGTGACCATAAAAAACTTGGCAAAGAACTTGGCCTCTTTGTGTTTTCAGAACTAGTCGGTCCAGGACTCCCACTATGGACTCCAAAAGGTACAATGATCCGCGAACTTCTAAACGACTACGTCTGGGAACTCCGCCGCGCAAAAGGTTTTGAAAAAGTCGCGATCCCTCACATTACAAAAAAGGACCTTTACGAAGTCTCTGGTCACTGGAGCAAATTCGCTAACGAACTTTTCAAAATAAAAACTCGCGAAGACCACCTTTTTGCAATGAAGCCAATGAACTGCCCGCATCATACGCAGATTTTTGCCAGCTCACCAAAAAGCTACCGCGACATGCCACAGCGATACTGCGAAACCACCATGGTTTATCGCGACGAGCAGTCTGGTGAACTCTCTGGTCTTTCTCGCGTACTTTCAATAACCCAAGATGATGCTCACGTCTTCTGCCGCACAAATCAGATCAAGCAGGAGTTCTTTGCGATCTGGGACATTATCGACCAATTCTACAGTGCCTTTGGTTTTAAGGATTTAAAAATTCGCCTCTCGCGCCACGACCCGAAATCATTTGAAAAATACCTTGGCACACCGGATGTCTGGCAAATGGCTGAATCTCAACTTGCAGAACTCATCAAAGAGCGCGGCTTTAACGATTACATCGACGGCCTAGGTGAAGCCGCAATGTACGGACCGAAAATTGATTTTATCGCAAAGGATTCAATCGGTCGCTCGCTTCAGCTTGCAACAATCCAACTCGACTTCAATCAACCAAAAAGCTTTGGGCTCGAATGTACAAACGAAAAGGGTGAAAAGGAAACCGTCGTCATGATCCATTGCGCAATCATGGGTTCTATTGAGCGCTTCATGAGCGTTTTGATCGAACACTACGCCGGCGCTTTCCCTCTTTGGCTTTCACCTGTTCAGGTTAAGGTTTTGCCGATCACTGAAAACCATCTCGCATACGCTGAAGAAATAACCAATGAAATAAAAAAACACAACATCCGCGCTGTTCTAGAACGCGACAACGACAGCCTCGGCAAAAAAATCCGCAATGCTAAAGTCGAAAAAATTCCCTACATACTAGTCATTGGCGACAAAGAAGTTGAATCAAAAACGGCAACCCTCGAAAGCCGCGAGGCTGGAAACATTGGCGCACTCTCTGTGTCAGAACTTGTGGAAAAATTTACGAAGGAAATTTCGGAAAAACGATAAAAAAGATTTCGAGTTGTGTTGCCAAGTTGGTTCTTGACACAAAACTAAAAATATGTTAGCATTTCAATAGAACTTTCCAGAAACCAAAACCACCACAGGAGAAAACAATGCCCACACAGCCCCCGCAAATCAACCTTTGGGTATTGCAACTCAGAGACAGTGCTTGGAACCACGCAGAAGACGCGGTAACCATTGGCGCCTTAGTCAGAGCGCAGGACGAAGAAAGTGCCAGAAGGGTCCTTTTCGAAAACAGCAATGGCGATGAAAGGTGGTCCAACTCAAAGCACAGTACGTGCGTGCTGGTCGGGACAACCACACCGGAAACGGTTAACGTAACCTTCCCGGACTTGTTGCACAAAGACGTACTTCTTGAATCAACATACACAGCTTGAAGCCCACAAAAACACGAACCCTGTTCGTGTTTTTTCATTACTGTATAAGCAAAAAAGAAAAACCCCGGGAGCGCGCATTACGCGTTCAACCGGGGCCTTGCGGTCACTCGAGCTAAGGCTCCTTATCTGTTGCCATCAGATGGAGCGTTAGTCGAGGCCAGCGTTCACGTCACCTCAGTCCGCGGACTTCTCCCTCCTCAGAGAGTACCGAGACCGACGACGTGAGTCAGACATAGTAATATAAGCTCAAATATTAGTCAATACCGAGTCAAATGTGGATAAATTGAGGACTAGATGTCGATAGTGGCCTTCTTAGCGTTTGACTGAATGAACGACTTTCGGGCTGGAACGTCGGTGCCCATGAGAATATCGAAAACCTTATCGGCTTCGAGGCCATCGGCAATACTGACTCGCTTCAAAATACGATTCTTGGGATCCATAGTCGTCTCCCAAAGTTCTTCGGAATTCATTTCGCCCAAACCTTTGTAGCGTTGGATAGAAATCTTGGCTTTCTTTGGAACAGCGTTCTTGCCTTTCTTGGCATTGGTATCAGATTCATCAGAGGCTCCTTCTTCTGACTCGCTTTCTTCTCCCTCACTCACGTCCGCGTCAGCATCTTCGCTTTCGCCTGAAACATCTTCGAGATCAAAATCCTTACCGACAACTGAGAATTTTTCCTCGTCACTGTAAGCGTAGGAAATCTCTTTACCCTTTTTAATTTTATAAAGTGGAGGTTGAGCAATGTAAATATAGCCACCATCAATTAAGGGTCGGAAGAAGCGGTACAAAAGAGTCAAAATAAGCGTGCGGATGTGCGCACCGTCGACGTCAGCATCGGTGGCAATGATGACTTTGTGATAACGGAGCTTGGTGATGTCGAATGTGTCGCCGATGGCAGTACCCAGAGCAAGCACGAGATTTTTAATCTGCTCAGAGGCGAGCATTTTGTCGAGACGAGCTCTTTCAATATTTAAAATTTTACCGCGCAAAGGAAGAACAGCCTGAGTTCGGCGATCACGACCGGACTTTGCAGTACCACCCGCTGAGTCTCCTTCCACAATAAAGAGCTCGGACTCCTCTGCCGATGTTCCGGCTTGGCAGTCTGCGAGCTTTCCCGGCAAGGTCATACCTTCGAGCGCACCCTTGCGCAAAACACTGTCCTTGGCGGCTTTTGCGGCCTTACGGGCCCGCAGGGCCAAAGCCACCTTGCCAACGATCGCCCGGGCGTCTTCTGGGTTTTCTTCGAGGAAATAAGCAAACGCTTCGCTAAAAATTGTTTCCACCATTCCGCGAGCTTCAACACTTCCGAGTTTAGCTTTGGTCTGGCCTTCAAACTGAACCTCTCGAAGTTTTACGGAAATGACCGCGGTCAAACCTTCCATGACGTCCTCACCGGTAAAATTGTCTTCCTCCTTACTGTTGCCACCATTTTTCTTAGCGTAGTTGTTGAGTGTTCGAGTGAGCGCAGTTTTGAAACCAGTGACGTGAGTTCCACCTTCGGAGTTGTAGATGTTGTTGGCAAAAGCGGTCAGGCGACTTGAAACTTCGTCTGTGTACTGAAGAGAAATTTCAACGGTCTCATATTCTTTTATGGCCTTCTCAACATAGAAAATATTCTTATGAATCGGCTTTTGGTCTTTGTTGTTGAATCTAACCAAAGAAAGAAGTCCTCCTTCAAAACAAAAAGATTGGGATGGAAAATCGAGGCCGTTTTCGCGAATAAAAAACATATCATCAAACTGATCTGGGCTTTTGGCGGTGCGCGCATCGATGACACTAATACGTAAACCTTTCACGAGGTATGCCTGTTGGCGCATGTGGTTTACAACTCGGTCAAAGTTGAAAGTTTGTTCACCAAAAATTTCGGTGTCTGGTTCGAAAGTGATGATCGTTCCATTGTTCTTTGTGGAAGCGATTTTTTTAACCGCAGCTTTTTTCTTGCCCCGACTGTATTCCTGCATGTAGACTCCACCATCTTTGTGGACTGCGGCACGAACATACACAGAAAGGGCGTTCACGACGGACGCACCAACACCGTGCAAACCGCCAGAGACCTTGTAGCCCTCACCACCGAACTTTCCTCCGGCGTGGAGAGTAGTCATGATAGTTTCAAGAGCAGAAACTTTTGTTTGTTTATGAATATCAACTGGAATACCGC
>CAYMIB010000032.1:0-8449 GCA_964390475.1 uncultured Candidatus Saccharibacteria bacterium
CCCTTTGTCCCCAACTTCCCACAACTCCGCGGCTTTTTTACGAAAAAAATTAGAGAAAACAAAAAATTCCTCCTGTGGATAAGGAGTTCGTTTTCTTCTCTTTAATTTATCTCTTTGGATAATGCAAGTTGCCGAAAATCATTAAAACGGCCTTGTAATCCTTCATTTTTCCCCCGTAACTCAATCAGACTGAAGTGGACTACGATTCTAGCAGAAGGGGGTTTTCTGTCAAGCTCCTTGCTTCCCCCTCCACTCCTCAATCTTCTTATGATCCCCAGACAAAAGCACCTTTGGGACCCGCATTTTTTTGCCACGGTATTCGAAAACTTCAGGACGAGTGTAGACATCTGGGCTGGCGACGCGAGATTCTTCGAGTGAGTCGAAGTTGCCGAGCACGCCTTTCACCTGACGGGCAAAGCAGTCGATCATGAGCATTGCTGGAAGTTCACCGCCAGTGAGCACGAATGGGCCGATCGAAATATCTTCCATTTTGAAGGCTTTTTTCACACGCGCATCAATTCCTTCGTAGCGACCGGAGACAATGATTACGTCCTTGAATTTTTTTACGGCCGCTTTGGCGTAGTCGTTAGTAAATTGTTTGCCTGACGGAGAAAGAAAAATAATTTTTGGTTTAATTTTTTTCGAAGACTTTTTCACCGCCGCTTCAATCGCCTTTATCGTCGGTAACGCCCGCACCACCATCCCCGGACCGCCGCCGTATGGTTTGTCGTCAACGCGTTTTTTTGGATCCGGTTCGTAGTCCTTTGGATCGTAGAAGTTGATTTTGATTTTCTTGTCCTGAATGGCGCGTTTAATAATCGACTCGCCGAGGTAGGAGTCGAAAGATTTGGGAAACAACGTTACAATATGAAAATTCATTGATGGAATATACAATAAATTTCACCAAATGAAAAGGTCGACGTGTGGGCGTCGACCTTGAGTCTGCGAACTAATCGCACTAGAAATGCGCTCGGAGTTCTGTCGGGTTCTCAAGAGGAAATGCGGTTGTGCCGTCTGTTAGTGCAAAGATCTGCCTACGACGAGGCTCGCCACCACACACTGCAAGAAACGCTTGTGCCGCCCCTGGATTGTCAAAAAGAGCGACCATTCGCTCAGTGTGACCAAGGTCAATTAGATCGACAACAGCTTCGCATTCCCTGACAATGAAACAGGTGAGATCCTTACCAACCAGATCTTTGGCGGCAACCAACTTTAGCTGACCCCTTATTTCTTCCCTACTTGGATTTTTTGGACACTCACCGAGAGGGTCAATACCTGATGGTCCACCAAAACGAACATCTGCATTCCAACAACCACAACCAAAAGCGCATTCCAAAAGACGGTTTGCATTTTGATAGGAATGCCCACCCTTATCCTTTTGCAGAGTAGCCGGCATAGTAATCCTCCTTTTTAAACAAAGTCCAAGTCTGGCATCATAGTAGTCTTTTACCCAAAATCTGCAAATTACTTTCACATAAACAAAAACAGCCTTTCGGCTACCTTTGTTTTTCTTATTAAATTTTTTAGAGCCTGTTAAAGCTTCAAATCTGCCATTGCTTCGTCAACACTCTTCATGGCTTTGCCGGCTCGTTCGCCGCCGCCGTTACCGCCTGTACCACCGACTGGTTCGTTGATCTTTAGGTTCACACGGGCGTTGTGTTTCATACCGACAACTCGGAGAAGAGTTCGGATTGCCTTGGCGGTATTGCCTTCGCGGCCGATAACCTTGCCCATGTCTGCCGGGTTTACGTCGAGGGTCAAAAGGACGCCCATTTCATCTACTACTCGGGTAATTTTTACGTCGTTTGGATTATCAACCAAGGCTCGGACAACAAATTCTAAAAACTGACTGTCGTGATCGCTGTTCATAAGTTAAAAGTTTAGCTGTGTTACTAAAGGACTCCCTCATTCAGAATATCTGTAATAAGAACACGTCGCAACCGTTGTGTTCACAGTTGCGAGCTTTTGTGGCTTTGTGAGGCGCTATGCAGAAGCGGCCTCAGTGACGGTTTCGGCGACAGGAGAAGCTTCAGCAGGTGCATCGGCAGGTGTCTCGGCGACAGGAGCGGCTTCAGCAGGAGTTGCTGGTATATCAGAAGCTTCAGCGGCTGGAGTTGATGCGGCACCGACGACTTCTTCTTTATTAATCGGACGCTTTTTTGGAAGAACGTTCACTTTTTTGCCAGTGATGAGCTTTTTGCTAACCAAAAGGTTGTGAATAGTGCCGGAAACCTGAGCGCCATTGTCCATCCAGTGTTTTATTCGGTCAAATTTTATCTCAGCTTTGTCTCCACGGCGTGAGTCGTAAGAGCCCATAACTTCAAGAGATTTTCCGCTTTTTGCGGCGTTTTTGGAGTCGGTCAAAACAACCCGGAAAGTCGGTTCGTTTCGTCGGCCAGTTCTTTGCAATCGAATCATTAACATGTGGGGGCCATTCTAGCAGGGCTACTGGAGAGAGTCAATTGCGCTCGGAGAGGTTATTTACGACCCAGATTTTTTAACGACCTCCATCGCTTTTTGGACGGCTTCACTAAAACGCCCGTCCGGGTTTTCTATAACAGTCTCAAACGTTTCAGCCAACGATAGTTCGTGAGCAATGTTTTCTAGACGCTTTTGAAGTTCATCGGTTGAAATACTACGACGGACTCGCAAAAGGCGTTTTTTAATATCTTCAATCGAACCGGGGCGGATAAAAATAAAATGGGCATCTGGCATTTTTTCTTTTAAAGTCTGGGCGCCTTGAACATCGATGATTGCAAAAACGTAGTCATATTTTGACCGAAAATCATCGAGAACTTTTTTCGATGAGCCATAGAGATTCCCGTAAACTTCGGCGTACTCGAAAAAATCCCCCTCGGCAATTCCCTTTTCAAATTCTTCGCGACTAATGAAAAAATAATCGGTTTCTTTTTCCTCGGGACGTCGCGGACGAGTGGTTTTTGTCACCAACCGGGCAGAGTTTGGGATTTTTGAAATCAGCGCCTTAACTAGCTCAGTTTTTCCAGACGCCGAGGGACCAACGATGACAAAAAATTTACCTTTCATGTCTGAAAATCTTACCATTTACAAGCCCTAAGTCAGATGCTACGCTGTGGGCAGAAATCGGGTATCGTAGTGTTTTATACAAACCTTAAGGAGGTCAAGATGAACGAGGGAACGCTTGGCCACCTCATAAGGTGGAACCATGAACTGAATCGACGAGAGATCCTACTCGGCAAAAGAAAGACAAGTGAGTTCAACGGCACCCTTTCTGGGCCGGGAGGAAAAAAGGAGCCAGGAGAGAGCATTCTCGAATGCTTGGTTCGCGAGTTTCGGGAAGAAGTCGGGGTAGAAATATACAAAGGGTCGGCACTGCACGTTGCGACAATTGACTACCACCGACCAACCGATCGAGGCAATGAGCTTTTCTGGCGAGTTCACTACTTCAACATCACCGAGTGGCACGGCGTACCAAAGCCGATGGACGGTTTTGAATCTGTCGACTGGTACCCGCTCGAAAACATGCCCTACTCGGAAATGCATCCGGATGTGAAGCACTGGTTCCCTAGACTACTCCTCGGGAAGGGTCACAATCTGCTCAAGGGCAATGTCTTCTATATGGACAAGGACCGAAGCATAGTGGGGTCTGCTAATTTCGACTTTGTCTCACGACCAAACACTTCAAACGCTTAAACCAAAGGGGGCTGCACTGCAATGCGGTCCCTTTTTTGCTATAGTGTCAGCACAAATCAAATGAAAAATGACTCTAATACAGACAAGCCGGCAAATGCACGGGTCGGCATACTGAGCGTTAGTTCAAAAGGTATCGGGTACTTCCCCCACTCAGATAAAATAGATCGAGATCGAAGTCAGGATATCGAGATTGAAAATCAATACATAAACACCGCATTAAACGGTGATGAAGTTGAAATTACCCTGCTCGCAAAGACTAAAGGAGCAACCCAGGCGAAAACTGGCCCAGGTATGCGAGGTAAAAAAGATGATCGACCGAAAGGTGAGGTCGTTCGAGTTATCAAACGATATCGCGATAATTTCGTCGGCACAGTAGAAACAACCGAAGCCAACGGCTCGTCGAGCACATTTGTGGTACCAGATGACCGCCGTTTTTACCGTGACATTTTAATATCTTCAGTCAAAACAGCAGGCACAGACACTTTGGATGTAAGTAGTACAAAAATTGAGGCAAAAAATGGCGACAAGGTTCATGTAAAACTTTTGCCTTGGAATGATCCTAAGAAAAATCCGGAGGGGAAAATAATCAAAATCATCGGCCGCAAAGGTGAGCACAACACCGAAATGGAATCGATCGTTATCGAAAGCGGCTTTGAAAGCAATTTCCCGCCCGAGGTCACAGAGGAAGCCGAAGAAGTTGCCGTCCATGAGCGTGCTCGGATGGAAGAAGAAACTTCCATGCGCGCCGATTTGCGAGGCATCACTACCTTCACCATCGATCCTTTTGATGCCAAAGATTTTGACGATGCGATTTCAGTCAAAGATCTAGGTGATGGCACATACGAAATCGGCGTTCACATTGCCGACGTTTCGCATTATGTTCGCCCCGGTGGCGCACTCGACGCCGAAGCCCGCAAGCGTGCCCTTTCTGTTTATCTCGTTGACCGCACAATTCCCATGCTTCCCGAGGTTCTTTCAAACGATCTTTGTAGTTTGAACGAACGTGTTGACCGCCTAGCTTTCAGCGCCGTGTTTACCATGAATGAGCGAGGTGAAATATCGAAGCGGTGGTTTGGAAAATCGACTATTAATTCTGACAAACGATTCACATACGAAAACGCTCAGGAAGTTATGGATAAAAAAGATGGGCCGTTTTTGAAAGAGCTTTTGCTTTTAAATAAAATCGCTCTTGCTCTGCGCAAAGTAAAGTTTGCAGCTGGTGCGATTGATTTCGAAACGACTGAAGTCAAATTTAAGTTAGACGAGCATGGCAAACCGATCAGTGTTTATAAAAAGGAGAGACTCGACACCCATAAACTCGTCGAAGACTTCATGCTTCTTGCCAACCGCGAAGTCGCTGAATTTATTTCGCAAAAACATAAAGATAAACGTGGTGCGTCACTTTATCGAATCCATGACAACCCAGACCCACAAAAAATCACTGACCTTTCAACTTTTTTGAAGGCACTCGGTTTCAATCTCAATAACAAAGAAGGCAAAACTACTTCGCATGACATCAACGATATTTTGCGCCAAGCTGAAGGCTCACCTCAAGCCGATCTGGTCAAAACAGCAACCATCCGTTCTATGTCAAAAGCGATTTATTCAACCAAAAATATCGGCCACTTTGGACTCGCTTTTCGTTTCTACACTCACTTCACTTCCCCAATTCGTCGCTACCCGGACCTCATCGTGCATCGCATTTTAGAACAAGAACTCAAGGGCCATCCAGTTGAAGCTGATGAATTCGCTCGACTTGAACGTATTGCTGTCGAATCTTCTGGCCGCGAAGTAAATGCCTCCGAAGCAGAGCGGGCGTCTATTAAATACAAACAGGTTGAATACATGAGTGCCCGCATGGGTCAGATTTTTGACGGCAGAATTTCCGGCGTCGCTGAGTTTGGAATTTTTGTCGAGGAAATCGAAACCGGTTGCGAAGGAATGGTCAAACTCCGCGACCTTGGTAGCGATTTCTATACTTTAGATAAGAAAAATTACGCTATCATTGGCGAAAAAACTCGTCAAAAATTCTCTTTGGGTGACAAAGTAAAATTCAAAGTTGTTGGCGCCGATCTTGAACGCCGGGCTCTCGACTACGTTTTTGTTCGGTAGTTTATTTTTGTCTTATTAGTCTGCGGAAAGTTTAATTATAAGAAAAGCACCGACAGGTGTCGGGGCTGTGTTGGCAAAAAAACTACTGGCTGATTTGCGATTCCTGTCGGCGACTGATGGCGAACGCGTAACCGACACGGGCAGGCAAATCCACCCGTCCATCATCAATCTTCGCCATCGTGATGGAACCGGCACGCTTCACCTCTCGACCAATCACCACGACGGATCGCGGCCCGCAAACCGAGCTCGAAATACATCGGAGATCTTCAAGCTCGAGCTGTTCGATGTCTTGAACGGTGAATTTGACCCTGAGAAGACAGATCTCCTCAAGGTCAAGCTCGACCATGCCAAGCTCCGACGCCCGAGTGCAGATCTCGTGATAGCTACGACCGTCGTCGTCGAAGCAACTGCCAAGAATGATCGCAGCCTTCGTGACTGTGAGCGGTGCCTTCTTCGCATGCTCGAGCAAACGGCTCATCTCGCTGTCGATGTGACAGCCGGCCCGCCGAAGATACTCGTACCAGTGCAGTTCACCATAAGACATGAGGTCGAACGTGAGGATGCCATCGCCGACAATCTCACACCTGAGCATGGCTGCCGCATCCTGAAAGGATTTGTCACAATGCACAGGGCGAGATTTGCGGGCGGGAATCCCTGCCCGACCCATACGCGGATCAACCTGACCAGCCGGAGCCGCTGCAACACTATCAAGCATTCACTTCTCCTTTAAAGAACTTCCTCTTCTCCGAGGCGGAACTGGGCCGTCAATGACCACAGTCGGGAAATTCTACCTTGTATTAAAAAAGTGTCAATCGGAGATTATCCGCGGCTGTCTGGGACTATATGTGACTATTTTGCCACCACTACCGCTTCGTCGAACTTTATAGAAAGGAGTTTCGATGCCCCTGAAAGCATGGTAACGCCATAGAGTACGCCAGCCCGCGACATCGTTTCACGATTGTGAGTGATTAAAATAAGCTGAGAATATTTGGCGAGATTTTCAATCATGTCGCCATATTTTTTTGAATTTGATTCATCAAGCGCGGCGTCGGTTTCATCGAGAATAATAAACGGCGGCGGTTTGACCTGAGACATGGCAAAAATCAGGGCAATCGAGGTCAGTGCGCGTTCGCCACCAGAAAGCATCATGAGTCCTTTGACTTTTTTACGAGGCAAGTTAACCGAGATTTCAATTCCCTCTTCTATTTCAGGCTCTTCTTCAAGCGCTCCTTGTGCCACCGCATTCATCGCCGCCATACCAGCCGCGTCCTCGCTCAATTCCATTTCCAGGTCTTTACTTATCGCTCGTCGTTTATTTTCTTTGACCAAAACTAGTTTGGCCTGACCGCCACCAAACATCAGGGAGAAAAATTCCTCAAATTGCTTATTTATTTTTTCAAGCCCGACCGCAAATTCAACACTGATTTTTTCGCTTAGTTCATCAATGAGTACTCGCAAAGATTCCGCTGATTTTTCCAAATCTATAAGCTCGTTCATGAGAAAAGTGTCACGCTCGGAAACCTCTCGAAACTCTTTCATAATGTCGGCCGAAGCACCAATACCACTTTCCTCCAAACGAATTTTTATTTTTTCCAAATCTCGACGGCGAGTATTCTGAACCTGTCGGTCTTCAGCCAAAACCTCAGCTTCGCCAACCAGCATGTCGTCTTGCTTCAATTCAAAATTTTCAAAATCGAGAACTTCCCGACCAATAATTGCCGCCGCCTCGCCAAGCTCGCGCTTGAAATTTTCTTCTTCAATACGGAGCGAATCTTCTTTTGCTCTGAGCAAATTTTTCTGAGCAATAATTTCATTCTGAGCGGTCATAACCTCAAACAGTTTTTTCTCAGCTGCGCGGTTAGTATCTTTTTCTTCGTCGATTTCAGCCCGCAGTGCCTCGTTTTCCTTCAAAAAAGTATTCTCTTCCCGACTGGCGTCAGCAAGTTCTTTTTCCAAACCATTTTTCTTTGTCTTCAAATCAGCAAGAATTTTTTCGGAATCAATAGTTTTTTCAGCTGACGCTTGGCTGCGATGGCGAGCAACGAACCCTGAAAAAAGGGCACGAATAGAATCAAAAATTTTGCGCAGATTTACAACGTCGGTTTCTGCATCTGCGGCGAGGATTTTGTTTTCAATTTCACCAGCCAATTGCTCGACTTCTTTTATCGGCACATTTAGCTCGGCGTTTTTAGAAATTTCGATCTCGCGCTTCAAAATTCGCTCTTCGGAAGCCAACTGACCCTCGATCCGGCCAATTTCACGCACCAACTCATCTTTACGACTGCGAGCCTTGCGAATTTTTTCTTCTAGGGAAATAATTTGATCGCTTTTTTGATCATGGGTTTTTGAACGCTCAAGAACAGATTTTGCTTCTTTCAAATCTCGTTCTAGTTCCGACAACCGTTTATCTATCGGCGCTTTCTCGGCGGAAATTTTATCCTTGAGGTCTGAGAGGAAAATACTTTCACGTTTGAGATACGCTCGATACAAAAGTCCGAGCTGATTTTTCATTTCAACCGCCTTCTCGATTTTCTCAACTTGTTTCTTTAAAAATTTGAGATGAGGTGCAACTTCTCGACGCAGAGATTCGACAGACTTAATATTTTCTTCAGTCTTATCGAGCCGACGCTCGCTTTCCTCCATTTTGTATTGATAAATTTTGAGA
>CAYMIB010000033.1:0-8281 GCA_964390475.1 uncultured Candidatus Saccharibacteria bacterium
TCATAAAAGCCGAAGGTCAGACGCCAACCATTCTGCCCGACGGCCACAAGAAAATCGAAACCCTTAGCATTTTGCTCGTCGCGATTCACAACGAAACTTTGCAGGAGTATCAAAACATCGTGCAGAAAGTTGCTCTTGATGCTAATTTTTTTGAAATTGAAATTTTCAGTACCATCCGGGCCGTGCTCGACAAAAACATCGCGCCGGTCATGATCCTAGACGTCGGTGCGGCTTCGACAAAAACCTATATCGTTGATCGGGGAATAATCCGGGCTTCGCATACTATTAATAGAGGGTCGCAAGATATCACCATGGCCATCGCCTCAACTCTTTCTATTCCGGTCGACAAAGCCGAAATCATGAAACGGACCATTGGCTGGAGCAAGGAGCCGCAAAATATTGACCTTGCTAAAACTATTGCTCTCATTGCTGATAATATTTTCTCAGAAGCCAAACATGTCGTCACAAATTACCAGTCAAAGTATGCAAAAAGTGTTGAAAAAGCCATTTTAGTCGGTGGCGGATCTTCGATGAAAGGTTTTGGCGAGTTGGCTCAAGCTGGTCTTGAAATGCCTGTTGAACTCGGTGATCCTTTTAGCAAAGTCGAAGCCCCAGCTTTTTTAAGTGAAGTTTTGAAAAGAAACGGTCCAGAATTTACTGCGTCATTAGGTATTGCATTACGTAGGATAATGGAACAGTAAAACCAAGGTATGTTTGAAAACCCCTCACATGTAGTTTGAGAGGGGGCTCGCGGAGCGCGACGGCGCGAGCGGGAGCAAAATTTTTGCAAAAATTTATGCGTACCCCGAACAAGCTACATGTGAGGGGATTCCTATCACCACTATCCGTTTGTTTTTCTAGAATTGCCCAATATAATTAACTGAGCAATGGACAATCGTCTTCAAGCAACTTTCATGCCTCGTCAACCGGCTACGCCCGGCGGTGCTTATCCTGGTCAAAGGGGCCAGAAAAGTTTTTTTATGACTATCTCGGTCATACTCTTTTTACTCGTCATCGTTGCGATGGGCGGCCTTATCGCATACAAAAGTTTTCTTAAAGGTAGCAATACAGACAAACAAGGCCAGATTGAGGAAGCGATTAAAAATTTTGAACCGGAACTGACTAAAGAA
Source organism: uncultured Candidatus Saccharibacteria bacterium (assembly GCA_964390475.1). GTDB lineage: Bacteria > Patescibacteriota > Minisyncoccia > Phycocordibacterales > DATGWK01 > JAHFLV01. The sequence goes on from CAYMIB010000033.1 coordinate 1,131, forward strand.
TTGACGATTATTAAAAATCGAATGGACGCCGGCAAAAACTTGCTCGACAGTCATCGAGCAGTGTCGCTTTTTTTCAGTCTTTTGGAGTTAAACACCGTACAGGTTTTGCGTTTCACTGAAGTTTCCTACAGCGTTTCGCCTGACAAAAAAATTATGATCAGTATGAAGGGGGAAGCTCGGTCGTATAACGCAATTGCTTTCCAGTCAGATGTTTTTTCTAAGGTTGAACAGCTAAAAAATCCAATTTTTTCAAATCTTAACCTTGATGACGAAGGTATAATTACTTTTGACTTTGACGCTGAGATTGATTCAAATGCCACATTATACAAAAACCTTATTTCCGGTTTGCCTATACCGACAGTGCCAGCTTCAATGAATGCAACTTCGACTGCAACCACAACTCCATCGACCTCAACCACTACACCAGCCAACCGCGGAACCAGAACTCCAGGCCGAGTTAGCACTTCAACCCCACCAAGAACATGAAATCACTTCTACCAATCATTTTAATAATCGCCGCCATTGGAGTTTTCTTTATAAAAGTTAATCCACTTTTTTCAGAGGTAAAGCAGTTGCGGGTTGAGTCAAAAGAATACGATGAGGCTTTGGCAATGGCCGAAGAGCTCGAGCAAATTCGTGGCGATCTGGCAAAAACCCTCGAGGGATTTTCTCCAAACGATCTCGAGCGGCTTGAACATTTCCTTCCTCGAAGTCTAGACACCGTTCGAATCATTTTGGACGTTGACGGCATTGCTGACAAAAACAGTATTCGTTTGAACGATCTAAAGGTCACCGACCCAACTCCGGTGTCGGCTCAGCGACCGACGGCTGCCCGGGTTGGGGCGGCGACAACAGCAGTTAAGGGTGGACACAATACAGTTGGAGTTAGTTTTGGTTTTAACTCCACATATTCCCAAGGCCTGCGATTCGTTCAGGACCTTCAGAAAAGCTTACGACTACTTGATACCGTTAGCTTAACCGTAAGGCCAGCCCAAGACAGCAAAACAAATTACGACTTCCAGATGACCATGCAGACGTACTGGATAAATCGTTAGTTCTGAAAAATAAAATAAATAAAATGAAACTGCCAAAACTTAGTAAAAATAAAATCTTGATGATCGGTCTCATTGTTGTGGCGGTCATTGGCTACTATTTGTTTAAACCAGACGCTCCGCCAACATTGACGACAACCGAGTCCGGCGTGACCGGCACAATCGGCCAAGAATTGGTCATCGAGCTCAATCGCTTGAAAGGCCTTCAAAATATCAGTGGTCAGATTTTCACAGATCCAAGTTTTATTTCGCTTCAAGATTATACTCAGACCGTTATTGCTCAGCCGCTCGGCCGCAGCAACCCTCTTGCTCCTATCGGTAGTAACTAGCTATTGCCCCATGAACTATGAATCTTCTAGAAATCCTTGCAGACAAAAAAATAATCAAAAAAGCTGATGTTGCTCAGCTAAAAAAGCTAGTCGCAGACGGCAAGCAAACTATTGAACAGGTTTTGGTTTCGAAAGGTATTCCGTTGGTTGAAATTACTGCGGCAGTAGGCGAGTACTATGAAATGCCGGTCAAACAGATCGGCGAAGTGGCAATTCCTAGCGAAACTCTGGCCTACATTCCAGAAGAATCAGCGGTGCATTATAAATTTGTGCCGGTTGCGGTGACCGATGGCGTCCTAGAAGTTGGTATCGTTGACCCGGACAACATCGAAGCCAAGGATGCTTTGAATTTTATTGTTGGACGAATCAACCTGCCGTACAAACTTTTTGTAATTTCGGAGGATGATTTTAATAAAGTTCTTGGAATGTATCGCGGTTTGACCGAAGAAGTTGGGAAGGCTTTGTCTCAGCTTGAACCAGCAACTGTTGAAGGCGTAACTTTTGACCTCGACTCGGCGGCCTTGGCCGAAAAAACCGGTGGCGACAAAAAAACTAGAGAAAAAATTGTTGAAGAGGCACCGATTACAAAAATCGTAGCCACCATTTTGAGATATGCCGCTGAAGGTAACGCTTCTGACGTTCATATCGAGCATTTACATGAAACTATTCGCGTTCGTTTCCGCGTTGACGGCGTTTTGCACACTAGTTTAGTTTTGCCGGCTAAAGTTCATTCGCCGGTTATTTCTCGTATCAAAATTTTGTCGAATATGAAGCTCGACGAAAAGCGCAAACCTCAGGACGGTCGTTTCTCGGCCCAGATAGACGGTCGACGCATCGACTTCCGTGTTTCAACTTTTCCAACTTACTATGGCGAGAAGATCGTGATGCGTATTTTGGACCATGACCGGGGCGTGAAAAAGTTAAGCGAGCTTGGTTTGAGTCAGAAAAATCTCGACACAGTGAAGCGGGCGATAGACAAACCGTATGGTCTGATTTTGATTTCTGGTCCGACCGGCTCCGGTAAAACCACCACGCTTTATTCGATGTTGAATGAATTCGACCGCGAATCCTACAACGTTCTTTCTCTCGAAGATCCGATTGAATATTCGATCGAAGGTGTGAACCAGTCGCAGGTTCGGGCCGATATCGGTTACACCTTTGCAAACGGTTTGCGTACTACACTCCGTCAGGACCCAGACATCATCATGGTCGGTGAGATTCGAGACGAAGAAACTGCCGGCTTGGCTATCCAGGCGGCGCTTACTGGTCATTTGGTTTTGGCAACCATTCACACCAACAATGCAATTGGTGTTATTCCGCGTTTGATCGACATGAAAGTCGATCCATATTTGATCGCGCCGACTTTGATATTGGCTTTAGCTCAGCGACTCGTTACTACTCTTTACCAAGGCACAGGGGAGCCGACCCAGGTTTCTGAAAGTGCCAAAGCTATGATCGACAAACAATTTGCCGATCTGCCTGAAAAATTTAAAAAAGATATTAAATTTACCGACACCGTTTACAAACCAAAGCCGACACCAGAATGTCCGACCGGTACTCGTGGCCGAATGGCGGTTATGGAAGCCCTAGAAATCGACAAAGATATCGAGCAACTCATTTTGAAAAACCCTAACGAAGCCGAAATTTACAAAGTCGCTCGTCAAAAGGGTCTCCTGACTATGAAAGAGGACGGGTATATTAAAGCTTTTGATAAACAAGTTTCGCTTGAGGAGGTGTTTAATTTGTAACGATGTAATACTTTGAGAAGGTCTCTTCCGGAGTACGCATAAATTTCTGCAGAAATTTTGCTCCCGCTCGCGCCGTCGCGCTCCGCGAGCCTCCTCCATAGACCTTCTCAAAGTATTACATTATCCCAACCTGTGCCTCGCATGTCATTCTATTTATCGGTAAAATATCCTCATGCCTGACCCGGAAAAGAAGTATAAAATCCTAATTATTGACGATGACGCTTTCATTCTAAGTATGTATGTGTCCAAGTTTCAGAAATCAGGCCACGAGGTGGACACAGCGAGGAGTGGTGGGGAAGCCTTGTCTAAAATCAAAGAGGGGTTTGCCCCCAACGTCATCCTGATTGATATTGTTTTACCAGATGTGAACGGCTTAGATTTTTTGAGCAACCTGAGGTCAGAAAACCTTGTGCCGGACGCGATTTGCGTGATGTTTACCAACCAAAACAGCGACCAGGAAACCGATCGAGCCAAAAGCCTTGGAGTCGCCGGCTACATCATCAAAGCTAACCTGATTCCTTCGGAGGTGGTGACAAAAGTTTTGGCGGTGGCGGACAATTTCAAAAGGTAATTTTCAGAAATAATCTGACCAATTAATTTAAGTAAATAATTAATTATTAATAAAATGGAATATAAAAAAGATATAGAGGAGTTGGTGGACACGGTGATAAAAGAAGGTGGATCGGACTTGCATTTGGCCGAGGGACGAGTACCGATCATCCGAGTTGCTGGCTCGCTTTTGCCGCTTATAAAGCACAAGGTTCTGACCAGAAAAGACATGGAGGGAATCCTAGATATTTTCCTACCCGAAGCAAGCCGAAAACTTTTCAATGAAAATAAACAAGTCGATTTTGCTTTCAAACCAGAAAATACCAGTTCGCGCTTTAGAGGCAATGCTTTCGTTCAGCAAGGGTTGTATAGCATTGCTCTTCGTTTGATTCAGGAACATATCAGAACCGTTGAAGAACTCGGTTTGCCGCCGGAAGTTGGAATTTTTGCTCAAAAACAACAGGGCTTCTTTATCGTCGTCGGTCCGTCTGGCCAGGGAAAATCTACCACCTTGGCGGCCTTGATCGACAAGATTAACAACGAGAGATTAGAGCACATCATTACCATTGAGGACCCAGTTGAATACGTTTTTAAACCAAACAAAGCGATTATTGACCAGCGCGAGGTGCGATCCGACACCCCAGATTTTCACACCGCCCTTTGGGGAGTGTTTCGCCAGGACGTTGACGTGGTGATGATTGGTGAAATGAGCAAACCCGAAACCATGGCCGCCGCGGTGTCTGCCGCCGAAACCGGTCATTTGGTTTTCTCAACTTTGCACACCAACTCTGCTTCGCAAACCGTCGAACGTATCGTCGACTCATTCCCAGCCGAACAACAAAACCAGATTCGTCTTCAGCTCGCCGGTTCACTCATCGGAATTTTCTCTCAGCGTTTGGTACCAAAAATTTCTGGTGGCCTCGTACCAGCGTATGAGCTTCTTGTAAACAACACAGCGATCGCCAACGTCATCCGCGACAAACGTACTCACGAAATCGACTCGATCATCGAAACCAGCTCAGGTGAAGGTATGATTGACCTTAACCGTAGTCTGGTTCGACTAGTTCGCGACGGCATTATCACTGTAGAAAATGCTTACCGTTATTCCTACAACCCAAAAACGCTCGACAAAATGCTGTAGAATAATGAAAGTGATGCTTCAAAAAATAATACCTCACAACGAAGTGAATCTAAAAACATGATCTTTACTTACAAAGCGATCAACCAAAGCGGGGAGGAGCAAGACGGCCTTATCGATACCGCCAATATGGATTTGGCTATTGCGGCGCTTCAAAAACGCGGATTAGTTATTTCTTCCATAAAACCTCAGAAAACCGAGTCGTTCATGGAAAAAATCCCGTTCATGAACCGGGTCAAAACCAAAGACATTGTTGTGGTCTCTAGGCAGATGGCAACTCTTTTCGAAGCTCAGGTTTCAGCTTTGCGTGTTTTTAAACTCATCGGTTCGCAGGTCGACAGCTTGCCGCTTCGCAAGGTCATGACGGAAATTGCCGAAAGCTTGCAGGAGGGAAGCACGATTTCTAAAGCCCTTCAAAAACACCCAGAGGTTTTCTCTGACTTTTTCGTTAGCATGGTGAACTCTGGCGAAGAAACCGGTCGACTCGACGAAACTTTTACATTCCTTGCCGACTACATGGAGCGTCAATACGAAGTGACTTCAAAGGTAAGACATGCCCTTGTGTACCCGGCTTTCGTGGTTTTGACGATGATCGGTGTCATGGCTTTGATGCTTACGTATGTTATTCCCCAAATGGCGCCGATCCTCGAGGAATCCGGCCAAGAGCTACCGATTTACACCAAAGCCGTTCTTTGGCTTAGTCATTTTGCAACTTCTTATGGTTTGATCGCTCTGGCTGTCGTGGCTATTGGTGGTTTCTTTCTAACTCGTTATGCCAAAAGCTCTGGCAAGGCTTCTTTTGACCAGTTCAAGCTCGACATTCCATACGTCGGCGATTTGTTTAAAAAACTTTATCTTTCTCGAATTTCCGACAACATGAACACTATGGTATTGAGCGGAATTTCCATGATCCGCGCCCTTGAAACTACGGCCAACATTGTCGGTAATGAAACTTACAGCGGAATTTTGCACGATTCGACAGAGCAGGTGAAGGGAGGGAAGGCTCTTTCGGCGGCTTTTGCTCAGTATCCAGAAATTCCAAGCATCATGGTTCAGATGATTAAGGTCGGTGAAGAAACCGGCGAACTTGGGAACATTTTGAAAACCCTTTCGAAGTTTTATCAAAAAGAAGTCGTAGCGGCCGTCGACACCATCGTTGACCTCATCGAGCCGGCGATGATCGTTTTGCTTGGCCTCGGTGTCGGTTCACTTTTGGCAGCTGTCCTCATGCCGATCTACAACCTCGCCTCGTCGATTTAGGTTTGATTGACAGAAAAGATTTACCTGCTATACTTACACACAACAGACTTGAAAGGCATCCTAAATAGGTGCCTTTTGTTGTTATAGGCCGATTCTTTCAAGTTTTGCTCTTGTATTTACACTGGTAAGATCCATAAATTTGTCTCCAGCAAATAGCCTAATTTCCTTTGCTGTTCTTGGTCCGCGAGAAAGCACCAAAACTTCTTTTTTAGCCACCTCACGAAGATGCTTCAAAACAGGAAGAAAGTCTCCGTCACCTGACAGAATCACTACACGCTCAAAAGCATTTTTGTAGTGCATCATATAAAATGCCATTTCAACATCGCAGTTTGCCTTACGCCTCTGGTTACCTTCTTCGTCCTCATACATCTTCACTGGCTTCAAGATGAGTTGGAAACCAAACTGTTCTAACTTCTGATAGAAGTGCACTTGTTTTAGGTGACGGTCGAGAAGTACGAGCATAGCGCTAGTCAAATCCTTTTTATTATTTTCGGTATATTCAACAAGATACTTTTCGAGATCATTTAAAGAAACCGTATCGTTGATGAGATAGTCAAAAGGGAACTTGTGAATTTCAACACCGCCAAAATAATAGACGTTTGAGACTTCAAAGCGGTCTTGTAAATACTTAAAAAGCTTTTGAAAATCAACACTCCAGCCTAGAGATTTCTTACCTCCATAAAAGAGATTCGCGGCGTCGATAAAGGCATAAGTAACCATATCGCAAATATAGCGAAAGCTGATTAAGGACTTCTTAAGTTTTTATAAAGTTTCTCAGTTTACAAGGACTTATTTTCTTGATAGGATGGGGTTCATAAACGGCTTCGGCCCTACCCGTAAGGGGTCAAAAGAAAAAGCGCCCTATTTCAGAAATGAGATAAGGCGTTTTTTCATTTAATAAACCCCCCATCTGTACCATAATCCACACCCCAGGACTTGTTCCTTGCGCGCCAAGGGAGCTTATTTATAATGAATACACGATCGAGTGCCGTCGAAACCAAAGCGCACTATTATCAAAGTTCTTAAAAGTTTATTTATAAATAAAGTTTATATGATGAAGAATACAAAAAAAGGT
>CAYMIB010000034.1:0-8064 GCA_964390475.1 uncultured Candidatus Saccharibacteria bacterium
ACGAGATAACGCCCCTCACCGGCTGGTACACCATAAGCATTGAGACCGATCTTTCTAGCGGCAAATACTGCCCGCGGCAAGTGAAAACCCTGAGAAACAACAAAGGCCTGGTCAACACCAAAAATCTCACGCGCCCGGTAAACGCTGTCGTAAGTATTGAAACCAGCAAAATCGACAAAGATATCTTCAGCCGGAACATCTGCCTTCAAAAGATACTCTCGGGTTGGCAAAACTTCGTTATACATCGGCGTACTGTTGTCGCCAGTAACGAGAATCTTTCTGACCTTACCAGACCGGTAAAGCTCAAGAGCCGTCTCAGCCCGTTCCTCCAAAAGCGGCGAAAGCTGACCACTACTGTAAACACTGGCGCCCAAAAGGATAGCGGTTGTGGCCGGGGAATACTGCACCGGTTCAGAAGCTGGCTCAGGACCAGACTCGGAAATCTGATATTTTAGTTCTTCCGGAACATCGAAGGGCGACTTGAAATCCGGTCCGGCTGATTCAAGGATAAAATCAGAACTAAACGAAAAAACATAGACGTTTATAGCTAAAATCACAAAAACGGCTGACAAAATAAGGTAAAACGTGGGTCGAACTAACTTCTTCAGTGTTCTCCCAAACAAGAATGAAACCATTCAGAGATAATATCACAGCAAAAAAGACACCGATCCCAACAATGTCACACACAACCGCATCTTAGCGTGTTAAAATATTAGTATAAGACTATGCCCTGGCTCATTTACAGTGTTATGTTTTGCGCCGCGATTTGGCTGATGCACAAATCTGGTGAATGGGTTATCGGCAGTTTGATGCGACTTTCAAAAGCTCTCGGTATCCGAGAATTCGTGGTTGGTTTTTTTGTTATGGCCTCGGCGTCTTCTTTGCCAAATCTTTTTCTCGGCCTAACATCAGCTTCTCGTGGAGTTCCTGAACTTTCGCTTGGCGACGTTTTTGGAAATAATTTTGTCGCCATGACTTTGGCGGTTATTGTGGCGATTATTTTCGCGCAGAAAAAAGAAATCGAAACCGGCGGTCAAACTATACAAACGACAGCCATTTTTACGATGTGTGCCGCCCTTTTGCCAATCGTTTTAATTTTCGACGGTGTTTTGTCTCGCTCCGACGGCTTGATTTTGTTCGCGCTATTTTTTATTTATGTTTTTTGGCTTTTGAAAAAGCAGGGTTTGTTTACAAAGGTATATAACCATGTCACGCCGGGTGTTTCGCCGGTAAACAAAATCCGCCATGGGATAAAAGATATTTTCATGGTCACCTTGGGCCTCGTTATGCTGGTTGGAGCCTCTATTGGTATCGTTCTTTCGGCCACTTTTTTTGCAGAAAGCCTCGGGGTGCCAATTTTACTCGTCGGTCTTTTGGTGACCGGCCTTGGCAATGCCCTACCAGAGATCTATTTCGCTGTCGCTTCGTCAAAAAAGCGGGAAACCCAGATGATCATCGGCAACCTCATGGGCTCAGTTATTTTCCCGGCTACTTTGGTCCTCGGAATTGTCTCTTTTATTCATCCAATACATGTCGCCAATTTTCAATTTGCGCTCAGTAGCCGAATTTTCCTTTTGATCGCCGCCATCCTTTTCTTTTCGTTCACAAAAAGTAAAGCCAAAATCAGCCTTGGAGAAGGGTCCATTTTACTTGCCCTTTACGTGGCTTTTGTCGCTTTTATTATTTTTTAATAAAAATAAAACGAGCGTTTAACGAGCGTTTTTATTTTCTGCTTTTTTATTCTCCTTCTTCAAAACCTAAACAAACCGAATTGAGGCAGTACCTTTTGCCGGTTTTAGTCGGTCCGTCGTCAAAAACGTGACCGAGATGGGAGTTGCATCGTGAGCAGAGAACTTCCGTCCGATCCATGCCGTAGGCAGTGTCGTGTTCAAATTTTACTGAGCCAGGAATCGCTTCATCAAAGCTCGGCCAGCCCGTGCCTGAGTCGAATTTTTTATCTGATGTGAAAAGTTTTTGACCACAAGCCGCACAGTTATACCTCCCCTCGCGTTTCTCTTTCAAAAGTTCTCCGGTAAATGGCCGCTCGGTTTGTTTTTCACGCAAAATCGCATATTGCTCTGGAGTCAGTTTCGCTTTCCATTCTTTTTCAGTTTCAGGAATTTTGTTGTTTTCGTCCGAGATATTCATAATTGATGAATTTATTATAGCTTAATTAATTCAGCAAATTTTTCCTGAACCTTTTGTAACTTTGGGTTGATAACAATCTGGCAATATGCCTGTTCTGAATTGTTGGCAAAATAATCCTGATGATATTCTTCGGCTGGGTAAAAAGCGTGGAGCGGTGTGATTTCGGTCACAATCGGCTTTCCTTCTGAAGACGATGCGTTAAGTTCGGCAATAAATTTTTCAGCAGATGTCTTTTGTTCCTCGTCAGTATAGAAAATAACTGACCGATACTGACTGCCAATATCCGCACCTTGTCGGTTCACAGTTGTTGGGTCGTGGGAAGCAAAGAAAACCGTGAGTAAATTCTCAAAAGAAATTTGGCTGGGATCGTATTCGATCTTGATCACTTGAGCGTGGTTTGTGTTGCCATCTTCAACTTTGTAGTAGTGAGCGGTTACCTTTTCCCCACCCGCATACCCGGAAGCCACCGATTGCACACCCCTTAGCATTTTAAAAACCGCCTCAGTACACCAAAAACATCCACCACCAAAAACTGCTGTTTTCATTTAAAATTTAGCTCGAATTTAACCCTTGATGAAGACATCAAAATTTTCGAGTGATTCCCCTTCCGCTACTGGTACTAGGTTTAGCTGAGCTGGCTGACCATTCCAAGTTGCGGTAATAACTGCTTGTTCAGAAGCCACGAAATCAATTTTGTAGCGAGTTGAGGTCAAAACCTGAGCACAGAGACTTGCGTCTTCGGTGGTGGTAATGAAATCGATATTAATATGTTCTGGATCAAGTCCGGTGATTGAAACATTCTGAGTCAAAATATGGCACGGTGTCGGCAGTTCAACTTCGCCGGCGATAATATGCTTACCTTTTGAAAACTGATGAAGCGCAGTGATGATTTTTGCCTCTTCCTGATTTTGGCTGTTAATAACCTGAGCCGGTTGGTTACCTATTTTATTTGGACTAAAGAACTGCCAGTAGACGGTTAGGGCGATGATCAAAACCACAAGAACAACGATGGAAACAACGGTTTTTTTATTCATGGTTTTAAAAAATTAGATTAATAATTAACCCCCTCATTTTGCTCCCTTTTAAAAACAAATTCAAGTCAGGCGGCTGTTTAGGCGGCTGTGATAAAATAGCGACAAGTCTTTAAACAGGTCATTGTGGGCACTTATTAGTCCTTATTATCCTTAAAGTAAAAAAACGATGAACAAAAACATAGTATATGGAGTCATCATGCTGGTTATCGTTGTTCTTGGAGTCTGGTTTTACTTCAAGCCGGTGCCAATAGACGCCCCAGTCGTGCCGGTAGTGTCAGACACCCCAACACAGCAAAACACTGGAAATCCACCAACCTCGACGATATCAAATCCGACCGAAACCGCGCCCGCCGGAGCGACCGTGAAGAATTTCAATGTTTCGGGAATTAATTTCAGTTTTGCACCCAGTGAAATTCGAGTTAAAAAAGGCGACACCGTTCGCATTACTTTTAAATCCACCAGCGGCATGCACGATTTCAAAATTGATGAATTCCAAGCCGCGACCAAAGTTATCCGTGCCACTGACGCTGAGGAGGTTATTGAGTTCGTTGCCGACCGCACAGGCACCTTTGAGTATTACTGTTCAGTGGGTGAACATCGAAAAAATGGGATGAAGGGCAAACTGATTGTTGTCGAATAGTTAGCAAAGCAAAAACCGCTCGATATGGGCGGTTTTTGCTTATCTTTGTTGTCTTTTAATCTTTGTTTATCGGCGGCCAGTGGCGCGAACGATACAACGAACACACATCACTTGCTGAGGGCGGGTTTTAATATATTTGCCTTTGCAAATTGAGCAGACCAAAATCTCCGATCGGCGTGGTTTTTCAATCCACTTACCGCTACCGGGCATAATTTTTTTCTGAGTTTTAAGATGTTTTACAAATTCTTTTTCCATGGTTTTGATTTTGGTTTCGTCTGTAATTTTTTTCTGTGGTGTTTCTGGCCTTTAACCTTCTATGAACGTCAGGGCCTTACCTTTTTTATTCCCACGACCAGTTCGACCAATGCGGTGAACGTAATCGTCGTAGGTGGCCGGAATGTCGAAGTTAATAACGTGACTAACATCGGCGATATCTAGTCCTCGAGCGGCCACGTCGGTTGCGACGAGCACCTGGGATTTACTTGTCTTAAATGAAGTCAAAGCAAACTGACGTTTTGAATGATTTTTATTTCCGTGAATTGATTCAGCCTTAAAACCTCGATCGACAAGCACTTTTGAAAGTTTCTCAACGCCGTGTTTTGTGCGGCCGAAAATCAATACCTTACTGAAATCTTCTTTTCTCAAAAGTTCTGCAAGAACATCAATTTTATTTACACCACGTTCAATCCGCACAATGTCTTGCTCAACGTTTTTAGAAGTGTCACCTGTTTTGACGGAAATTCGAACCGGTTCTTTCAAGAAATCCTTGATGAGTTTCTCAATTTCAGAAGACATGGTTGCAGAGAAGAAAAGCGTATGACGTTCTTTCGGCATGGCATTAGCGATAGCGCGCATTTCATTCACGAATCCCATGTCGAGCATTCGGTCGGCTTCGTCCAAAACCATTGTTTTGAATTCAATAAGTTTGATCATTTTGCGATCAACGAGATCTTTGATGCGGCCCGGGGTTCCAATGATAAAATTGTATTGATATTTAAGCTGAGAGATCTGACGACCGATCGGAGCACCTCCAACACAACAAACAGAATAGATCTTGAGACCTTTGACGATGGCCTGAAGTTCCTGTTCGATCTGAATTGCAAGCTCGCGGGTTGGAACGAGAATAATTACCTGCTCTTTTCGGTTCAAAAGAACTTTATTGATGAGAGGAATGAGAAATGCTGCAGTTTTTCCAGTACCAGTGTTGGCAATTCCAACGACGTCCTCGCCTTTGAGTACATGTGGAATAGAACGATCCTGAATCGGAGTCGGGTCAATGTAGCCACGAGCAGTGATCGCCGCCTTGAGTTCTGGTTGAACAATGAAATCGGCAAACTTATGTTCTGGTTTAAAGTGAACAACTTCTTCGGTAATAACCGCTTTGTTTACGAATTTAGAAGCATCGATACGCTGACTGAAAGATCCACCGCGTGAACCGCCACTTCGGCCGCTTCGGTTTCCACCGAAAGACGGTCGGCTTCGGCTTGAACTAAATGAAGGTCGACCAAATTTTGGTTTGTCACCAAAGGTGCTGGTTGAGTTGGTGCGACTTCCGAAAGGCTTTGAACCAAATGAGGGCTTACGACCAAAACGAGAGCCAGAACCTTGAGGACGGGCGCCATGGAATTTTGGCTGACCGGAAGTTTGGAAACCACCGCCAGTTGAACTATTAGAATTTGATTTTGAATTATGCATTTTTATTAGCCTTTGGGGCCTTAATTAAGCGTCAGAGACGCCTTTGGGTTGAAAAACCCGCGCAACAGCCGTTAAAATAGGCTTATTTCTCGCGGTTTTTAAGGGCTTTTTGGCCGGCAGTTTAGGAAATGTTCGCCAGTGGCGTCCTAAAACAGAAAACTCTGAGATTTGTTACTCGGACATAATATACGAAAACCTTCCACTTGTCAAGTTTTAATATTTAATATATGTGGTATTTTTGCACCAGAAGCGCTCATCGTAATTCCTAAAGGAGGGTTATATGGAGACAGTGGTGCAAATAGCAAACAACTCATCAGACCCAACAGTCCCGTTTGTAGTTTTCCTAATCATCTTTGCTGGGCTGTGTTTTTGGGCCATCATGGATGATCTTCCTGGAGGCCATGGGAACCCAAACACTCCACCGTCTACATGAAAACCACCGCAACCGCGGTGGTTGTTTTTTAAATTTAATTGACTTTTCGAATTTTTTTGCTAGACTATCCGTGGCGTTTGGAGGGTTCGCCCTCTCACGGCTTTAGCTGTAACCAAACGCTAACAAAGCACCGCCTCTGGGCGGTTTTTTGTTGCCTTCATTGTCTTCCTCGTTAATCCTCTTCGGGGATTCCGTCGTGAAGTATTCGATTTCTTGTCTCTTTATTCATTCCCCAATACGGAACGATACTCCAAAAGAATTTTTGTCCATAATCAATTTGCTTAACAATTATTCTTAATCTGCGATTTTTAATAATCGCAATAAACTCATAGTATGTGACCTGTTTCAAAACCGTATCTGTTCTGCTGTGCACACGCACCTCGATAAATCTTTTTGTTTCAAGAATTCCTTGTAGTGTATGTGAAAATCTCAGTATTTCTGGTGCCGCGTGAAGTAGTTTGAATCTCATGTATTGATCTTTTGGCAAACGAATCTTTCGCCTTTCTTTAAAAACAAGGTGTTGCAATCCACGCGCGTCAAAAGAGACTTTTTCTCTGAGATATGGGCAATACACCTGCCCAATACTTTCATAGAAAATTTCAGCTTTTGATTTTACTTCTTTAAACTGTACTTCGGTAAATTCAATCACAACCAAAAACAATACTTTGTCTTGAATAAAGTTTTAATAAAGAAAAGTTAAAGAATCCTACTTTTTCTTCTTCACCTCAATCCCCAACTCCCGAAGCTGTGCGGGTTCAACTTCTGATGGCGAATCCATCATGAGATCTTTGCCTTCGCCGGTTTTGGCAAATGCGATTACCTCGCGAATGTTTGGTTCGTTTTGGAGAAGCATGATTAGACGGTCGAAACCGAAAGCAATGCCGCCGTGCGGAGGTGTGCCTGAGCCGAGAGCTTTCAGCATGTGGCCAAAATTGCGTTCGATTCGTTCTTCTGGATAACCCATGATTTCAAACACGCGCTTGAGCGCCTCTGGATTGTGATTTCGGATACTGCCGCCAGCGACTTCTGAGCCGTTCATCGCAAGATCATACTGAGTGGTGAGAATCTCGCCGATATTTTTCTTGTCCATTAAGTCAGCCATGTGATCTGGCTTCGGGGCAGAAAATGGATTGTGGGTGAATGTCCAGCCGCTTGTGCCCTGGCCGCTGCCCGGCTTTTCTTCTTCAGTTTTTTCGAAAAATGGAAAATCTACGATCCAGCAGAATGCGAGCAGGTTCGGATCATTTTTGTCTTCGCGGAGGTCAGGCTTGTCGGAATTATATTTCTCCATCGCCTCTTTATATGTCAGACGCGGAAAAGGCGTTTGCTGAATTCGTTTTTCTGGATAAAGCTCGCGGACAAGTGCCGTGATCATCCGTTCGTTCACATCCATCACGTCTTCTTGCTCGACGAAACTCATTTCGAGATCGATCTGAGTGAATTCTGGCTGACGATCGCCACGAGTGTCTTCGTCGCGGAAACAGCGGGCGATCTGGAAATAGCGTTCGAAACCAGCAGACATGAGAAGTTGCTTATATTGCTGTGGAGATTGCGGCAACGCATAAAACTTTCCGTTCTCAAGACGTGACGGCACGATGTAGTCGCGCGAACCTTCCGGTGTCGACTTGGTCATCATCGGAGTTTCGACTTCGATGAAGCCTTCTTTTGTATAAAAGTCGCGAGCAAAATGCATCGCCTTGTGACGATTGCGAATGTTGGCCTGCATACGCGGACGACGAAGATCGATGTAGCGATATTTGAGACGGATGTCCTCGCCAATTTCGCGGCCGTCGCTTGAAACATCAAACGGTGGAGTTTCAGCTTTGTTCAACACGACGATGCCAGTGATTTCGATTTCAACCGCGCCGTTCGGCTCGTCTTTTTTAACCATTTTTTCTGGGCGAGCATTGACCTTTCCTGTCACTTCCAACACCCATTCTGTGCGGACCGTACCCGCAAGTTCATGGGCTTCTTTATGATTTGGCAATGCAACCATTTGCACTTTGCCGCTACCATCACGCAAGTCGATGAAGATAAGTTTGCCGTGGTCGCGGCGAATGTCGACCCAACCTTTTACGATGACTTCTTGACCAACCATACCCGCGAGTTCTTTG
>CAYMIB010000035.1:0-7732 GCA_964390475.1 uncultured Candidatus Saccharibacteria bacterium
TTCTCACGCCGTGGTAAAGCTCGTATTTGTCTTTGAGACCGCGCAAAATTGCAATGGCGTCTTCTACAGACGGCTCGTTTACATAGACCGGCTGGAAACGGCGGGTCAAAGCTGGGTCTTTTTCAATATATTTTTGGTATTCCTTCAGAGTCGTCGCGCCGATCGCCCGCAACTCACCACGAGCAAGTGGTGGTTTCAACATGTTTGAAGCGTCGATAGAGCCCTCGGCGGCACCAGCTCCGACTATCGTATGGATCTCGTCTATAAATAGAATGATTTTGCCTTCAGAGCGTTCGATTTCCTTGATAATGTTTTTAAGACGCTCTTCGAATTCACCGCGATATTTTGTGCCAGCGATGAGCAAACCGAGGTCGAGCGACACAAGTTCTTTGCCTTTCAAAGATTCCGGAACATCCCCCGTCGCCATTTTAATTGCCAAACCTTCGGCGATCGCGGTTTTTCCAACGCCAGCTTCACCGATCAAAATCGGATTGTTTTTCTTGCGGCGCGACAAAATCTGAATAATGCGCGAAATCTCATTGTCACGACCAATCACCGGGTCGAGTTTATTTTCCAAAGCCAGTTTGGTCAGACTGCGAGTATATTTCAAAATCGATTTCGGTTTTTTCGACTGTGGCGCATCGGCACTTTTGGTTTGACGAAGCTCTTCCAAAACTTTCAAAACTTTTTCTTTAGTAATTTTGAAACGTGCCAAAAGTTCCCGGGCCTGACTTTGACCATCGAGTATTGCCACAAACAAATGCTCTGTTGAGACAAATTCGTCCTGTAGGGTCGCGGCGATTTTGGTGCTGCTGTCTATGCATTGAGCAAGCTCCGGGGTGAGATAAATCTGATACGAAGGAGAAAGAGTCGCGCCACCTTCTGGATTTTCAATAGACTCGAGAATCGAATCGGTCAAAAGAATGGTATCCGTGTCGAGTTTTTCCAAAATCGAAGTGACCATGCTTTCTTCCTGCAAGATCAGGGCGGCCAAAAGATGTAGTGGATTGACGTGGTTTTGCCCGCGCTCAATAGCCAACTCATGCGCTTTGCGAATGGCTTCTTTGGCTTTAGTTGTGAATTGATTGAATGGTTGTGGAGGCATAGTTTATGTTTATGTTTTTTACGAACCAAATATTAACACAACAACTTTTAAATTGTAGTAGGCTCAAAATACTCAGGTTTCTCGCGGCGAATCGAAGCAATTGAATTATAAAGACTTTCTCCGTTTGTGGTTTGAGCAAAATTTTCAAAACCAACCATGAATCCGCTCAAGTTAAGAAGAATGGAGCCAGGCATAAGGTCTCTGAGCGGAGCGTCCGTCTCAACCATTGAGACGACCTTGGTCGTAGAAGCATTACTATTTGAGCTGGCAGAAATATCTTCGTAACTAAAGGAATTAACTCGTCCTATAGCCACCGCCTCCCTTTCCCTTCCTCCGACAGCTATAACGGTCTGGCCGAGCTGGGTGTTTTCTTTATTGCCAATACTAATTGGAACAAAAATCTTTGGAGTAGAGTTCGAAATAGAATTTGTGGATGAGTTTTTACCAGCATCTAGTGTTAGAAAAGCGGCATTGGTCTTTGTGCTTTCCCAAGCAACTTCTACTGGATAGGCTTCGTTCGAACCAGCGACCACCGCCCAGTACGAATCGCCTTTTTCTACAAAACGCTTATCGGTCAAAATCGTGCCGTCCTTTTTTACTACTACGCCAATAGTCTGAACAGTTGAAAGGTCTCCGGACTGAGCGGCAGACTGACTTTTTAATATTCTCACCAAACTGCTTCGACTTTTGCTTATTGAATCAATAACCAGGTCCTCTTCCTTCACTACAACGGTTGTTTCGCGAGTGACGGTGTTGGTATTTGAATTTTGAGGCGCGACAGTTTCAACCGTTCTTTCTACTACTCGGTTTATTGTTTGGGTGACGTTCTGCGGCACTTCGCGAAGCAATGATGTCGTAATGATGCCTGTGCCGATTGAGGTCACAAAACTCACCAAAAGACAGAGGAGAACCATTTGGGTTTTATTGAGGTCTTCCATAGCTCGCCTAAGCATATAATAAATAGACAAAAAAACGAAACCAGCAAACTTTGGCAAAAGACGATTTTAAACGTATAATCACCTACTGAAATGCCTTTTAACCTCACACTTGAAACGGTTTTTTTGATGTCGGCCACTGTAGCCATTATTGCCGTCATTAACCTAATTTGGCTTGCGTTTATGGGCCAGAAAATCAAAAATCTTTTGGGTGGAGGTGAAGCGAAAGACATTCAGGGAACTCTGGTTGCTGTCCATGAAGGATTAGCTGAACTCAAAAAATTCAGAGTCGATTTGGAAAAATATCTTGAAACTGTCGAGCTTCGATTACGAAAAAGTGTTCAAAGCGTTGAAACAGTCAGGTTCAATCCCTTTAAAGGAACTGGCGACGGAGGAAACCAAAGCTTCTCCACGGCCTTTATTGACGAAAACGGTGACGGCGTAGTTGTCTCCTGCCTATATAGTCGAGAAAGGGTCAGTGTCTTTAGCAAGGCCATCAAAAATTTCAATTCGGAGTTCGAATTAACCGAAGAAGAACAAAGTGTCGTTCTAAACTCAAAGAAAAAACTTTCGAGCAAAAGCAAATAACCCTGGACGTAAAAATATAAAAAAACGGATAAATAGGCATGTTTCGAGCTAACACAAATGAAAACTGGTTCAGAAAAAAAGAATATCGTCGAGCGCCCGCCAATTGTTGTGGTTATGGGGCATATTGACCATGGCAAATCTACTCTACTCGATTACATTAGAAAAACTAAAATCGTTGACAAAGAAGCCGGCGGTATCACTCAGCACGTTTCGGCCTATGAAGCGGTTTACGATGGCAGTGAAAATGGAACCGGTGACGGCAAAAAACGCCGCGTAACTTTTCTCGACACTCCTGGCCACGAAGCTTTTCATACTTTGCGTTCTCGTGGCGCAAAAATCGCTGATGTTGCAATCTTGGTTGTTTCTGTCGAAGACGGGGTCAAACCTCAGACCGTCGAAGCACTCAAAAGAATTCGCGAGCAAAACATTCCTTTTGTCGTCGCGATAAACAAGATCGACAAACCAGGCACTGATGCCAACCGTACAAAACAGAGCTTGGCTGAAAACGATGTTTACATTGAAGGTTATGGCGGTACAGTTTCATGCGTGCCAATTTCCGCCAAAACCGGCGAAGGAATTCCTGAGCTTCTTGAAGTGGTTTTTCTTGCCACCGATTTGCAAGAGCTCAATGGTGACTCATCGGCGTTGGCAACTGGCCTGGTGATTGAAAGCAAACTCGATCCGCGCAAAGGCATAAGCGCCACGCTCATCATCAAAGATGGCTCGATGAAAACTGGTGACTTTGTAGTTGCCGGAGGAAGTATGACCACCGTTCGAGTCTTGGAAAATGACCTCGGTGAAAAAATCAGCGAAGCAACGTTTTCGACACCAATCACAATCTCTGGTTGGAGCGAACTCGTCCCAGCTGGCGCCGATTTTCAGACTTTTTCTAAGTCAGAAAAAAATGAGGCGCTTGAAGCAGTTAAGAAGTTTAATACTGAAAAAAATACAGAAAAAATCAAACCTGGAAAAAATTCAACGAGTAACATCGGCCAGGGCGATAGCGACAATACTAGCCCAGCAGTCGAAATCGCTGTTTTACCTATCGTAATCAAAGCCGACACCCTTGGTAGTTTGGAAGCGATCAGATACGAGATTGGAAAAATAAAAAATGACCGAATCCTGCCGAAAATTATTTCCGAAGGCGTTGGAGCAATCGGCGAAGGCGACGTAAAAACCGCGAATGGTAATAAAAAAGCTTTTGTTTTTGGTTTCAATACCAAATCTGACGCCCCTGCCAAGATCCTCGCTGAGCGCGACGGCATTAGTATCGAAATTTTCTCAATCATTTACAAACTGACTGAGCGAGTCGAAGAATTACTCAAAGAAAATACTCCAAAAATGATGGTTGACGAAGTCACTGGCAGTGCCAGAATTCTACGCACCTTCAGTCGCCAACGCGACAAACAAATCATTGGTGGAAAAGTTGATGAAGGATTTTTGGCTGTAAACAACATCGTCAAAATCATTCGCCGTGATGTAGAAATCGGTTCCGGAAGAGTTAAGGGTATGCAGCAGCAAAAAAAGGACGCCAACGAAGTCAAGGCTGGCAATGAATTCGGCGCCCTTGTAGAATCAAAATTCGAAATCGCCGTTGGCGACGTCCTTCGAGCATTTCAGACTGTAGAAAAGTAAAGAACATTAAACAATAAAATTTTAAAAATGGAACGCGACCCGCACAGACAAGAAAAAGTTGAATCCCTACTCGCCCGTTACGTTGGTGAGTTTTTAAGCCATGAAGCAGGGCCAATGTCGCTTATTACCGTCACTCGCGTTACTTACAACCCAAAAACAAAAAAGGCTATTGTCTTTCTTTCGGTGTTACCAGACAGTCAGGAAAAAACCGCTTTGGCTTTTGCAAAAAGAAAAAGTTCAGACTTACGAGAATGGATAAAAGAAAAAGTAAACATGGGCAGTTTGCCTGTCTTTGAATTTCTGATCGACATCGGCGAGAAAAACCGCCAGCGAGTCGAGGACATTTCCGCTCAAGACAACTTGGGCACCATTTAAACGCCAGCAATTCCTAACCACCAAATTTTGGTGTATATTTGACGGAGCCCCGCCAATAATTGGTAGTCTGAGAGGATTTGGCGGCATAAGTGTGGCCACGTAGACAAGTGGTAAGTCGAGAGTTTGCAAAACTCTTATGCGCAGGTTCGATTCCTGTCGTGGCCTCAGCGAAAATGTTTCGGTCCGAACTGTTCTTTTATTTTTTGATTTAAAAATCATGCCCGGGTGGCGTAATTGGTAGCCGCGCAAGACTTAAAATTTTGTGGCCGTAAGGTCATGTGGGTTCGATTCCCACCCCGGGCACCATTTGACTTAATGTATTAAGTGGACTATAAATATCCACAGATTCGAACGTGGCTTTGCTGACTTTCACGCAAACAGAAAGGACTTGCAACATGTCGATCGAGCTTGCAAATAGTACTTGTCCCAGTGTTTCGAGCGTCATACCGAAGAAGATCCTGGTCAAAACGGGATCTGGGTTTGACCATGTGTTTTTTGGTGACTATGAAGTCGACCTGAACGATTTCCTGCTCGCCGCTCATTACGTACTCACGAACAAAGACCTGGATCTCAGGGGTGATGATCCTCGAACCAAGTTCGTAAGGTGTGTGGCTGCAATGCAAGAAGTTCCGGGTTTCAATACCGGAAGGACACGTTTGGAATCGCCATTTCATCCCCTTGGTCCGTAGTTTCAGAAATATCTCAACCCACCGTCAAACGGTGGGTTGTTTTACAAAAAACAAGTTATAATTTATTGATGAAAAAAATTTGGTCTTTGCTCTCTCTATTTTTCATATTTTCCCCCCTTGTCGCTTCCGCCCACGTTAAATGGTTCGCGGAATCAGTCGGCACAGATCGACCATACCAGTTCACCGACATGCCGGTCATCATTTGGATCATTGTTTCACTCTGTTTAGTATTTTTAGGAGCTTTTTTAGAAAAAAAATTTCACGTTCCTCGTTGGTTCCATGTTCATGTAGCTAAACTAACGCCAGCCGTTTTGTCCTTAGCCAGCATTGGCTTTGGATTGGCTTTTTTACTTTTTTCCATTAACGGTTTTATTTTTGCACCGAACCTACCAGCCGTTGGAACGACCGGCCTATTTCTCATTGCTATCCAAACCATAGCTGGCGCCATGATTCTTTTCGGCTTTTACGAAAGAGTTGGCGGGCTACTGATTTTGTTTTTATTTGCTCTCGGTATAAAAGAATACGGGGCGTTTGAAATGATCGATACCCTAGAAATGCTCGGCATGGCAATGTATGCCACCATCATCGGTCGGCCAAAGTGGCGGATTGTTGAAGCGAGCTGGATAAAATCAATGGTCGGCCAACTGGAATCCTATGCCGTACCACTTTTGCGCGTCGGTGTCGGTTTAAATCTCATCGTCCTAGCATTTACCGAAAAAATCCTAGCGCCCGAGTTGACTCAAAATTTTCTTGCCGGTCACAACTGGAATTTTATGCAAAATCTGGGCTTCCATTTTTTTACTGACTACTGGTTTGCGTTTTCAGCTGGAGTCGCTGAAGCCTTGATTGGAATTTTTTTGGTTTTCGGTTTTGTGACTCGCTTAACGACACTTGTTTTGGCGATGTTTCTCATTACAACCCTGGTTCTCCTCGGTCCGATCGAGCTCGTTGGCCATTTGCCACATTTCTCAATCGCCGTGGTCTTGCTGGCCCTCGGCGCCGGCTCGCGCCTGAAGCTTCTTAAAGCCGACTGGTAAATGATTATTTTTTGAAGTAGAATTCTTTTCTGTTTGTTGATTTAAATTGGTCATCCGCAAATAGCTGTCTTGGTAGTTAAAGCATAAGTGTTCCCTTACATCCGCCCATAGCTCAGTTGGTAGAGCAGATCCCTCTTAAGGATAAGGTCGTAGGTTCGAATCCTACTGGGCGGACAAGAGAGAAAAACCCGGACTGCTCCGGGTTTTTCGATACTTGGCCGAGACGGAGCCGTGTTTTTCCAGCAGGAAAAACGGGCGAGTCGTGGTCAGGGAAATTTCCGAGCGACTGGCGAGGAAATTATCCTTGACGACAAGAGATTGGTGGTATTTTTTTCTGAAATCTGTACTATGTTTGCAGATTTTAGTACATGTCCTTTAAACAAAGAAAGTGAGGTTGCAATGTTTCGAATGCCGCCATATGTTGGGATTACTGGTTTCATGGCCAACGAACTCGTAGATCTCAACTACGCGTCTCACAAGGCTGGAATCGCAAAACGAAACATGGTGTTGTCGGCTGGGATACTCATGAGTGAAAAAACGCTCAAGGGTGAAGGAGACAAATACCCAAACAAGTATCCAGTCCGTGAAAACGTCCACGAAATTCTTCGGTGTGGAGACGATCACACAATAAACACCATCCACTATTCCACTGACAACGTGGACACCCTTGAACTCCAACTCATGACAATGGTCGGTATGTACGGTTGGATTACGGTTAATGATCCCATCACGCACCATGAGCGGTTGGTGCTAGACGGTTTCCAACTTAACGTTCCGTGGCCACCGATCGCTCGCATTAAAGGTTTTGTCGACATGTGTCGGACAGCTGAACGTAAAATGTTCGTCGTCTTGCAAGTCGGCTCACAAGCCCTCGCACAAATCGAACACTCGCCTAGTCACCTAGCCGAAAAACTAAAGGGGTATGGTGACCTTATCGATGCTGTTTTGCTAGACCCAAGCGGCGGGACTGGTACCAGTATGGATGTTAAGATCATCAGGCCCCTACTCGAATCCATACACAATAACGGTCAGTTCGGCGTCGGAATCGCCGGTGGCTTGTGCGCAGAAGCATTCAATGGCGACATAGGTCAACTGCTTCGAGACTTCCCCGAAACAAGTGTCGATGCCGAAGGCAAACTTCGGGATGAAAACGGTGAACTCGACAAAAAAAAGGCTGAAGCCTACATCAGAGGGGCATTCGAGTTCTACCCATCCAGACAATAGATAACTTCCATACCACTACCGCCAGAACACAGTTCAGGCGGTAGTTTTTTAATTCCACCATTTGAAGTAGAATAGCCTGATATGCCGAGGTGGCGAAATTGGCAGACGCACTTGCCTTAGGAGCAAGCGGGGTAACCCATGGAG
>CAYMIB010000036.1:0-7403 GCA_964390475.1 uncultured Candidatus Saccharibacteria bacterium
AGGATCAGCCGGCTCACGAGCGGCGTAAACAGGCAAAATTAAAATTTCATCAGCCAAACCAAGAGCTGGACCAAATTCATCGAAATGTTCTCTTGTTCGACTGTATAGATGCGGCTGAAAAGCTACCACGATTTTTTGGCCAGGAAATTTATCCCGAGCGCCACGCAAAGTAGCAGTAATCTCTGATGGATGATGTCCGTAGTCGTCGTAAACCAAAGCGCCGGTTTTAGTTTTTCCCTTCTCCTCAAACCGCCGCCAAGTCCCAGAAAAACTAGCCAAAGATTCGATTGCCTTTTCCTTTGGAATTCCAAGCACCGAAGCAACGACAAGTGCGGCTTTGGCATTTTTAATATTATGCTCGCCAGGAATTTTCAAAGAAATTTTGCCATGCCCGTCAGCCTGTTCAAGCGATAAATAATCAAGCGATACAATTTCCCGTTCATTTAAAAACTTTTCGGATTGCTCCAGAACCGGGACAATTTTTTCGCCTTCAATATCCGTCACCACCGTGCCACCTTTTTTTATCTGGCCAAGAAATTCCTTGAAACCCTGCTGAACACCCTCCAGATTTTTGTAGTAATCAAGATGATCGTCATCGATATTGGTGACAATTGCTATGTTCGGATGAATGTTTAAAAATGAACGCTTGTATTCGCAAGCTTCGACGACAAAATATTTGCTTTTGCCTGCAATAAAATTACTTTTCGCGCCATTTCTCGGATCACGAAACACACTACCAACAATTACCGTTGGATCAAGACCGGCTTCAATAAGAATGTGAGCCACCATCGCGGTGGTGGTTGTTTTGCCGTGCGAACCAGCAATGGCAATAGTGAATTTCTGCTCCGAGATAAGGCCGAGTACTTCTGCATACGAAAGAAGAGGGACACCACGTTCTCGTACTGCCTTTAAAAGTTTCGGAGCGATTGTGTCCCAGGCCACGCTATAAACAATAAGCTCAGCGTCTACTGGAACATCAGAAATATTGGTACCGATGGTTGTATTGATTCCAAATTGACGCAGGGTCGTCACCATTTCAAATTCATCGAGGTCATTGGCAGTTACCTCTTTTCCCTCAAGCGCCATCATTCGAGCAAGAGCGGAAATCCCAATCCCGCCGATTCCAATGAAGTGAACTTTTTTAATTTTATGTAAATCTATTTTTGACATTGATCTTTAAGATAGCAAACAATAAAGGGCATTTACAATTTATTAACCGCCTCATTAAACTGATCCCCACGATCGTACTCGTTTTTGAAAAGACCAAATGAAGCGAAAGCTGGGCTCATTAGAACTTTGTCACCAATTTTTGCCTGTTCGAGCGCCTCGGAAACGGCTTCGTTCATATTTTTCACAAAAATCACCGGCAAGCCTTTGTTCTGTTCAGAAATTTTTTCGAGCTGAGGTCTTATCAAATCCGTTCCACTGCCAGGCAAGACAATGAGAGCCTTGGTGTAGTCCGGCAAGATTTTCAAAAGCGGTTTTTGATCGAGTTTTTTATCTGCCCCGCCGAAAATTAAAACTAACTTTTTTTCTTTAGCTAAAGATTCCAGACCAACGATGGTTGCGTCAGGGGTTGTAGAATTTGTGTCGTTATATAAATCAATTCCTCGATAAGTTCGCACGAGTTCAAGCCGACCAGGAATAGCCTTGAAGGATTCAACGACACTTTCAATCGTTCTCTCTGGCACACTCATTGCCTGCGCCGCCCGAACCGCAAGCGCAACATTGAGCCGGTTATGTTCACCTGGAATTTTTATTTTCCAAGAATTCGGCACATCGGTCGGTCTGGCGACTATCATTTTAGACTTCGGTTCCGGACCAAATTTCTTTATAAACTTTTCAACTTGTTCGCTAACCACCAAAACATCTTCTGGGCCCTGGAAACGATAAACATTAGCTTTATCGGCAAAATAGCGCTCCATGTCGCCACCATAATAGTTCATATGGTCGACCATGAAAGTTGTAAAAACCGCAACCGACGGTGAAAATCCTTCCGGATTTTTTGGAAATTCTTGATGATGACTGTTTCCAAAACCTTGAAGTTGCCATGAGTCGAGCTCGAGAACGGCCGTATCTCCGTTTGAAGTTTTTGGTAAAAGATCTAGCGTCGAAACTCCAAGTACATTTCCCCCTAGAAAAGTATTCCTCCCGGTTTTTTCATTATGCTCTTTCAAAATTTCATACAAAAGATAGGCAACCGTGGATTTGCCACGCGTACCTGTGATGCCAACAATTTGAGCTGGCGTGTATTCGGCAAAAAGTGATGTGCTCATAACAACCGATACGCCATTTTTCTCTGCTTCTAAAATAAATGGCGAATCCATTGGTACGCCAGCCGCCTTCACCACAAGGTCAGCTCCACCCGTGGCCGAGACTTTTTGAAAATCCTCAAGCCGATGCTCGCCGAGAACAAACTTTATATTTTTAAATTTTTTGAGTGGCCCGATAGAAGCAGCCAAATCTTTTTCGCTTTTTAAATCCGTCACCGTTAAATCCGCTCCGGCTTCAGCCAGAAAAATTGCATCACCAACACCTCGACCAAGCAGGCCGAGTCCCATGAGAGTGATTTTTTTGTCTTTAAAAATATCGTGGTAATTCATAAAATCTTTAAGCGGCGACAAACACCACCGAGCTACCGTCTGCCCAATCATACTGATTTGAAGCCTCCGGAGCAAAAGAAAACGCGGCCCAAGATTTACAAGGACCGCGGAGTTGAACAAGAAACCAAAACATCATCAGAGACGCACAACCAGCACACCGTTGCGACACCCATCTTTATCGCGCCGATGGCTGTGGTATTTGGCACTGCCGTCGGCCAATCGATCCCTGAAGGTATCAGAATGGTCGTGGAAAAACGAGGTACGGTCGGTTGGAACACCCACCGAATCAAGCTGACCCTTGACCGCTTCATAGAGATTCAGACGACCATCACCAATCGGTAACAGAACACATTTGTGTCCCCACCGTTTTTGAAAGTCGCTAATCATCTGCCGATTTTTAAATGCGGCGACCTTGTCACCGCTATGTCGACCACAAAAGTGGAAAAAATTCGTCGGCCCAATACCACAAATGAGCACCGACTGGATCTTCTCGTATTCCCCATGGTAGTGACTCGTGGCCGCAAAGACAACACTTTCGTGCATCCTACTAGGACTTCCGCCGGACAAACGTCCACGATCGATCAGGCAATCCCTGCCAGCATGAGCGGCAACGATCTTGCCATTCGGAAGCCTCAGGATCAACGTTGGACAGTCTGCAGAAGCAATGAAGAACGCAGACTTCGGCCGGTGCATCAAAACACCGTCGGCCGATACTCCAGTACGAAACACTACCGAACCCATTTCTCTTTTTTGTGTAAAGTGTTCCAAATCAGGATCAACAACTCTTGCGTTGAAATCACGAGCACTTGGAGCGAACACTTCGAGAACTCCATATGACGCCGCCCACCCAGCAATTGTTTCCAACGCTGGCTGATTTGTGTTTTGGTGATTGCTCAATCCAGCGTAGTTAGCCGGTCGACCAAACACCAATACCTGAACCTCGCCACCAAAAAGAGTGTACCTGGCGGTCGGTTGGGTTAAACCGGATACCGCCTGTTCTTCTGCCGTTTTCAGTGCCGACATTCGTCACCTCCAGTTTGGGTTAAGCAGACGCGATCAAGATCATTCTGGCGAGACCATAACAGTCTTTACAAGTTTAGTCAAAATTAAAAAACGAGAGCTTTTTGAAAATTAAATAACGAACTACGTGGGCGTACCAGGAGTTGAATCCCCTGCGGGGACCTTCGGCCTGGGCACCTCGTCATTATAAATGGCAGCGAGAGTTTTTTGAAAATGAAATAACAATCTGTGTGGGCGTACCAGGAGTTGAACCTGGGACCTCGTCATTATCAGTGACGCGCTCTAACCACCTGAGCTATACGCCCGCGCAACCAACTACTTCTCTTCAAAAGAAAAGCGGGATAAATCGCTGTCCGCATAAAATACCAGAAAATGTGCCTCAAAACAAGCAGAAAAAGTGTGGCTTCCTAGTTAAAAGAAAAACCCGACGAAGCCGCCGGGTTCAAAATCAAAAACATTTTTACGCGTAGACAACACGGCGGATCAGTGTTTTGATAGCACTGTCGTCATCGGACTGATCAAGATCAGAAACTTCGGTACTGAACACAGCTCCTCCCTTCAAGTGGGGCCATCGTAGTTGCTGACGCGAAAGCCCTTGGCACGTTCGATACGTCCGAGCAGGCTGGCATCCCCCATTATTTCATTCATGTCCACCGGAACACCGAGTTCCATCGGTGCATCATCAGGCTCCACAAGCGGGTTGCCATGCTCATCAGTCGCCTGGTTTGTCGAACCAAGCGAACCTTGAGTTGCGAGCAAAAGACCAGCAGCAACAGCCGACGGCGCGCTATGAATCATTACCATTCCCTCCATGAAAAGGTGTGTGATCGAAAGAACTAACACTGAAAATATAGTAGCATTGCTTAAAGATTGTGTCAAATAAAATCCTTAAAAACCCTTGTTTATCAACATAAAATATAAATAAAAAAATTACAAAACAAAACCGCCAGCATCCGCTAACGGTTTCAAAATCCACTTCGATGGCTTTCCAACCATCAAGCGTTTCCAACGCTTGTAAGTCTTGTCGGCCTGAGTAGACCTAAGACTCCAGAGCCTCCTTAACCTTGACCCAGTAAGCCTCGGAACTAGCCTTCTTGTAGCCGTTTGGTCCGGCATTGAAGATTCGAGCTTTGTCCTGGTCGGTTGGTTTTCGGCCCAGTCGCTCCTCGGTGGCATAGAGGTCGATGTAGGACTCACAAACCCAAATGGAAAGCTCTCGGTTATTGAGGCAATCCTCCGGGGTGTAGTCCGTGCCGTGAGCCTTGTTCACATCAATAAGACACGGCTTACGAATCTGCAAACATCCATAGGCCTTATGCCTCAAGTGTTTGTCCCCGATCGCTCCGTCATCGCCGCCCGACTCAACTTGAATGAGTGCGGCAACCAATGTCTTTGACGGCTTGTCAGCAAACACGTTGCTGACCAGGAACAATGAGACGCAAAACACCAACGCCAAAGCGAGACATTTCTTGATCTGCATTCGTATCACTCCTTTGATATTACAAAAGCCAAAATCATTTTGGCTTTACGGTCCTTTTAAATCGTATCACGCCTATCAATTTTTGTCAAATAAGATTTTTAAATGAAAAACCCCGGCCGGATGGCGGGGTTACAAGGCTGCGAATCACGAACTACCTGAAAGCTCAAACAACTGGCCGGTGTCCGAGGTCGCCGAACTCGACAGAGTCGGCTGGTCTTGGCAAACACCAACACTCGACATGTCGTCCGAGGACCGGCTGGCAGCACCATCGTCTGGCACACCAAACAGGTTCGGCTGACCAACCACAGACGAATGTACCCCGTCTGACTGAACAGAAACAGAACTGGTCATGCTGGGCTCCTTGATTATTTCGACACAAAGAACATTCTTGTTACACTGTAGTGTTTTATTTTTTTGGTGTCAAAGAAATTAATCACAGAAATTATCGATAATGAATCAATGATAGGAAAACCCCGCAACGAATGCGGGGTTTGTTTTCAGAAAACGGAATCAGACGTGGGCTCTGCAGCCTGAACAGAAATCACCCTTCCTGCCACACTTGATGAGACGGGTGCTGCAATGACCACAAACCGGCCCCTTCACATTCACCGCAGTGGTTTTTCTGGGTTCTGGTTTTGGTTTAGGCAGACCAACACAGCTGCCAACTCGGTTGAGCAAATCTGCAACAGCTACAGACCTGAAGCGAAAAAAACGCTGGCGAAATGTGGTTGCACACACCCTGTGCGAACTTTCGACGACACCGTACCGACCCTTTCCTCGGTCACCCGCCATGTGAATCCTCGTGCCGGTACTCAACACACCATTCATGCTACCGTTCTCATTCATGTCGGACTCTCCTTGAGGTCGCAACTGAAACAGAACACCGTAAGAGAAGAACTGACTTACGCCAATCTAGTACTTTAAAATCATGTTGTCAAACAAATAGATACCGTCAAAAACAAAACTTCCAACAAAAAAACCGCACACTCTGCGCAGTTTTTTCTTCACCCTTTGTTTTGTTCCGTTCATGTTGCCAGTCTTTCCCGGCGTCATGTTGATTAAGAAATCACAACAATATCATTGTGCGCTCCGATGATTCCCTTTACTCTTGCGAGTTTTGAGAACCAATGGGGCACACAATACCGACACTTTAACCATTTCATTTAGTGCAAGCAAAAAATGAAACAGATTTTCAATTTGAAATATTCCACGAGCAGCTTCCGCTACCCGTGCCTTGTTACGACTTACTCCCTGTCACCGAATTTACCTTAGGCCGTTAAAACGGACTTCGGGTACCCCCGGCTCCCTTGAGTTGACGGGCGATTATTCTCGTTAAACTACGAGTTGATGTTCCCACCGTACAGACGGATTTCCCGTATACGGCGAGCTCTAATGCATTGTTTGCTTGAGGGCAAACATTTTCCTTAAACCTGATTGCGTGAGGTGTTCTTCGTTTTTCATCATGTCCATCAAAACACAGAATGTTTCAAAATCTTTTCTTTTGGAATTGAATTTGAGCTGGTGTTTATTAAAGAATGGAATAATGATCTTCCGAAGATCCTCTCGATTGTAGACCTCATATCTGTAGCAATTTTGATGATTGGGTCGGCTATCTTTTTGAAAATAGACACTACCGCAACTAAAAAATTCCTTCAGAGCGTAAAGAATGTTCTTATCCTTTTCGATAAGTTTGATATAGAACTTCGGCTCAGCGGTTACTCGCCGCTTGGCTTTTGTTTCTTTATCGACATTCCTAATGTACACAGTGAAGCTTCCTTCACCATCTACAAGGCCCACAATATAATCTGGATTAAGAGAATACATTTCGAGTGAGTTCCTTCCTCTGCGAACTTCGCAAAGTACTACGACTCAGCTGACTTCTGACGCTGCGTCAGTTTAATTATACCTGTTTAGAAAATTTCTAAAACAAATAACAGCATCAGATCTCCACAGGTCACGCATACATCTGTTCCAAACATCCTTAAAGATTTTCATGGAATTTTCCCCAAACTCACCGCCCTTTTGTCGGTAATGGGTCAATTCATCTTTTCGCCCTCCGGCGATACAAGGCTGTTTTTTGCATCCAGATCCTCCACCGAACACCTCGCGATGATCGGCTATCTTTCTGCTACCTGTTTATAAAATAAACAAGCGTGGATTTTAACCACGTAGACATATGCGCTGCTGCGCGCTTTTATTGTGAGTACAAGACTTGAGAACGTATTCACCGCGGTATAGCTGACCCGCGATTACTAGCAATTCCGGCTTCATGGGGTCGAGTTGCAGCCCCCAATCCGAAC
>CAYMIB010000037.1:0-7053 GCA_964390475.1 uncultured Candidatus Saccharibacteria bacterium
TTTCAAGAGCGGAAACTTTTGTTTGTTTATGAATATCAACTGGAATACCGCGACCGTTGTCGGTGACACGCACGCGGTTGTTTGGAAGAAAAGCGACCTCGATGTCGTTCGCAAAACCACCCATCGCTTCGTCGCGTGAGTTGTCGAAAATTTCGGTCACCAAATGATGAAAACCGTCTGGACCAGTTGTACCGATGTACATTCCAGGACGCTTTCGAACCGGCTCCAAGCCCTCTAGGACTGAAATTTGGTCGGCTGTATAGTTGTCTTTTTTCTTGGTTTTTTCGTCAGCCATGGGCTATTTTCGCCTTTATTTATATCGCTATTCTAACAAAAAACGACACGGGACACAATGTTAAAAAGTCCAAAAACTGGATAACTTTATGGCTTAAAATAAGGGTTTTTTAGGCTCATTGTTTTTATTCCACAATATACTTGACATATTAGCAAGTATATGCTAGTATGGTAATAGAACGTTGGGGTTAAAGGTATACCTTTGTGTACCACCTCAACGCGGTCTCCAGAAAGGAGAAGTATCATGTTCAAGCTCCACATCCGTGACGTCGGCCTCATGGACCCGGAAGACATCAGGAGTGCGTGTGCGGCCTGCGGCGACAGCTACGACGCCTGGCTCGAGCGCGAGAACGCCCGTCTGTTCCCGAACGAGTGACCGTCGAGGAAGAAGAGAGAAGAAGGCCCGCCTATGTTAGCGGGCCTTTACTTTGCCCAAATTTTAAACATACCCCTTACTCCCCTTGTTGAGTTTTGGATACACCATATCGTAGAGTTCATTCGCCTCTTTTTTGGTCAGAGTAACGTCTGGATGACGCAAGGTAATGTTTACTAAAACGTTGTCTTGGTCTGGTCCAGCACCTAATTTTTCCACCGCAATCGGTGGCAAATCCTTATACTTCGTGCGAGAAATTATTTTTACATTTTCAACAAGAAAGGCCTTTTCACCAAAAGCATCTTTGATCGATTCATTTATGTCTTCCTCTGTGTCGCTCTCTGAAACGCAGTACGACATATCACGCGAGATCGGCGGCATGCTTGAAACTTCCTTGAACTTTTCTGTATTAAGCATCTGAGACGCTATACGTGGCTCGTTTGAACGCAGATACCGCACGTCCGGAATCGCTTTTAGGGCCATCACCAAACGGTCGAGACCAAAACCAGATGCCAGACCAGAATATTTTTCTGGATCAAAGCCAGCGTTTCGCAAAACTTCTGGATGAGCAAGACCAGCTTCGAGGATTTCGAGCTGAGAGCCATTGCCTAGATCGGCATAGACCTCGACGCCTTGAACCGTGTACGGATGCACAGCGTCGAAAATAACTGGTTTCAGGTCTGGCACAACGGCCTTGAACACAAGATTCACAAGTTTCAACAGGTCATCTTTCACCACCGGCGACCGTTCGCCGTTTTTTTGTAAGGTCCAAATATCCATCTGATGAAAGACATCCAAATGGCGCGGGTCGATAACATCACGACGATAAACTAGACCGATAAAAACAAAAACGGTGTCCGGAATGTCACCGTTCCATTCTTTATAAAAATCCGAGAAAACTTCCGGAACGTTTGCAGAAGTGTGGGTACGTAAAATATGACCTTCGTCCACGTAGCGGGTGTAGGTTGAAGCACGGCCGGCATTGTCGTATGGAAAAAGTAGTTTGTCGAAATTGTCTTCGACTGAAACAACTGGGTTGCCACGAATAACCCGAACATTACCAAGGCCGGCTTTTTTTAGGGTTTCTATGACCCGGTTTGAAATAAGGTTAATGACATGAAGTGGGGCGTCCTCGCGAGTCAGGTCGGTTACAGCCAAAGACCGATCAATCGCCTCTTTTGATGAGACTTCAAAGCGGAGTAGGCTGTCGTTTGGCCGCTTGGCGTTCACAGCCAGTTCGGCTTTTTTTAGTGGTGAAAGTTCTGTCATATGTGTTTTAAATTAGATCGTTTAAGTTGGGTCGCGTAAATCACGGCTGAATGTCCAAGGAAAAAAACTGACCCTCATCTTTTACGTAAATCTGACTTCGGTCAACTCGAAAATCTGGTAATTCACCACGATACATTGGGTAAAAATTCTGGTAAGTTCGGCGGTCTATCTCGATAGCAAAAATCCCGTTTTCAAGCGCTAAAATAATAGCATCATCGCGCTGAGGATAAAAATCAAAACTCTTAATCGGCACGAAAGAGTTGAAAACCAAAATCTGGTCAGTGCAGTTGGTCTCGTCGTCTTTTAAAATATCCAGGACACAAAAATATTTTGGCGCCTCGTCTTCGTCCCCAATCCACTGGCCATAAACGGTATTGCCTTCAAGCCAAATTTTAACATCTCGGCGGGTGATGGACTCAACCGTACTTGTCGCTCCATTTGCAACTATCGTGGTTTTACTTATATTTGTTGGTTTGGTCAGTAACTCGTTTACTGCAAATAAATCCAAAACTTCCTCATATGAAGAGTCTGTTTTTTTAATTTCTTCGGTCTGAATTACCTTTGGAACGAGGAGCGGAAAAAGAGGTTCAACTTCGCCACGCTTGACCTCTACAAGCTTTGCCCACGGCCAAAAGTTTTCGTTTGCCGCCAAAACTAAATATTGGTCTGGTTTGAGTTTGCTTATTAGTACTTCCTTGTTGAAAAAACCGGAAACACTTTTTAGCTCATTGCCAACAAAAATCGAAGTGTTCGGCTCTGGTGTAAAAACATATATTCCGCCACGAATCGAAAAGCCAAAGGTATTTCCTAGCGTGTTGTCGAAAGAATAACCGGCCGAGTAGAAAACCAGGATCGGAAAACCGACCATAAAGGCCAGGATGAAAGCAAAAAAATAGGCTAAACGAAATTTATACGGAATCGGTTTTGGCATGAAATTTGCAGATATCCTACCCTATTATGCCCCTTTATTGGCCTGATGTTTAGGCGTAACCCAAAAACCCATGTACCGGCCGAACATCAAACGAGTCTGGGCGTCGAGGCCAGGAAAGGCTCCAAAAATCGTGATGGTGATCGGAATCAATACCCACTGCAAAACAAGCCAGATGAATTTGAATCGGCTATGCGACAGCGGCCGCTTTGGTAAAAAGGTCATGGAAATAATGGCTGAGAAAACCAAACCACACATCGCAAGAACCATCAGGTTGCGGGTTACAACTGGGAGGTTGTAGGACAGAACTGTGGTGTTGAAAGATGGTCCGCCGATAATGAGTGGCAACCAAGACAGGGCGAAGATTAGAATCGGGTTGGTTGAAAGTGACCAAAAGCCTTCGAGCTGAGTAAATGTAACCCGCATCTTTTTCCAAAAAGGAATTTTTTTGTTTTTCACCAAACCAAACAAAACATATGGCACGTTTTCCACTCCCCAACCCCAACGTCGCTGTTGTTTATAGATGTTTACAATCGTCTGCCAAAAAGTCGGGGCGAGATTAGCGTCCATGGAAAGTGGGTATGAAAGCGGCGTTACCACATAGTCGCCGTCATAGGCCAGAAAAGCATTCCAGAAAATGCGCGAATCCTCAGAAACCATGTTGTTCTGCCAATAACCAATCTCATAGAGAGCCTTGAAACTCACTGAATGGGAAGAAAAGGTGGCAATCTTTTCTGGTCGCTCCTGCTGGATCATTTGCCAAAAAGTACCGGAGTTGGCGACAACCCGAGAAAGAGCCGGCGCCTCCCAGATGTTGTTGTTATAAAGCGGTACCGGCTGAAAAGAAGTTCGATAAGGATGCTCCGAGGTCAGAAAATGCCAAGTGACACAAGCAAAATAGTCTGGATAAACCACAGTGTCGATATCGAAGGCAGAAGCCACGACGTCCTCATAAGGAATTCTTTTAGCGTCTAGGATGAGCTTTCGAGCTTCTTCTATGGAATACGCGATATTTGAACCCTTGCCCATAAGCTCCCCTGGAACATCTTTCGGATGAGTAGTGATGACAATCTCACCAAAACGGCCGGCATACCATTTCTGGCAATCTTCGGCTTTTTTTCGAGACTCTTCCCCGGCTCTTTCCTCTATCGCCAAAACAACCAAAAATTTCTTTGGATCATATTTTGACTCAACGAGTGACCGCAAACAATTGTCGATGACCTTAATGTCTTCTTTGTAATACGGCAACAAAATCAAATGATAGACATGCTCGTACTTCGTATTTTGAAGCATCGCTGCCCAGTCGGTGGCTTGGTTGTGTCGGAGTCGTCGCCAGTTCTGACGCAAATAAGTTGAAAGGTAAACGGTTTTTAAAAGCCAGTAAAAATCAAAGATGATGATAAAAATCGCCGCCCAAATTGGAGCAAAATATGAGAGAAAAATACAACCAAGGATCGTACCCCAGGCCAAAGCACCAGGAAGAATTTCGAAAAAACGATAAAGTCGTCGATCTGAACCAGAAAGCTCGGAAGCTCGCCCGATGTGAGGAGGTTTACGAATTGACGCTGAGGAATCCATGATGGAATTTTGGAGCCGCCTCTCGGGCTTGAACCGAGGACCTATAGTTTACAAAACTATTGCTCTACCAACTGAGCTAAGGCGGCGATGTTGGCTTAACTACCAAAACAGCTAAGGCGGCGAAAACAAAACTACACTTTCCCCCCATCAACCGGCCGAGTGATCGACATCGATCTCAGGTAAGGCGACACGGACCGGTCACCAAGGTCACGCTTACCGCGAATCTTTGTATTGGCACCGTGGTAGTAGCCATGAGACCGATTTCTCAAATCCTTGAAAAATGTCTCAACGCGGTTTGGAACATGGACCAAAAAAATAAAGAAGGTTCTTTCTCGGTAATGATTAAAAAATCCTTGAAAGTACTTGATTATCGATCGGATAATTGGGTCACCTTTTGTTAAAAACCTTCCAACAAAAGACTGCCGATGATTGTTAATCTCTTTCATCTTTACTGACAAGAGAAACAATACGGCAAACAAAGAGAAGATAAAAACATTAAGTAACCACATATATTTTTGAACCTATTCGAACCTAACGAATTAGCGCGACAGACTGAATCGAGAAAATCGACCGACTTCGATTCTCTCTCCAAACTTCTGGATTCCAGACTCGATCAAAGCGCCAATCGTCACATTTTGGTCTTTTATGAAGGCCTGGTCAAGGAGGATACGTTCGGCAAAATAAGCGGTTAGTTTACCATCAAGGATTTTTTCCCGCATATTTTCTGGCTTATCCTTGACCTCATCAGCCAAAACTTCAGCGACCTTCTTTTTAGCCTCTTCATCAATGTCCTCTTTTTTCACAAATTCAGGGTTTGTCGCGGCAATATGCATAGCAATGTCATATGCCATAGCTTTGAACTCTTCGTTTTTTGCAACGAAATCGGTCTCGCAGAGAAGCTCGACCAAAACACCGACACTTCCCATACCGTGAATGTAGGAAGAAACAACACCAGAACCAAGGCTGCGGCCAGACTTTTTCAAAGAAAGACCCTTGCTCTGTTTTTGGAGCAAGATAACCGCCTTTTCCATGTCACCAGCTGCTTCTTCGAGCGCCTTGCGACATTGCATAATAGAAATACCGGTTTTGTCTCGTAATTCCTTAATTCGATCGATTGAGATTTCCATATTGTCTGATTTGAAAACTTTTAAAGAACTAGTCCGAATAATTACTTTTTTGCTGGAGTCGAAGACTTGCCGGCTCGGTAGGATTCCACCATTTTGCTGACGATAAAGTTGATGCTTGCAACTGAGGCGTCGTTTCCGGTAACCGGAAAATCGATATCTGAAATATCACAATCTGATCCGCAAAGGGCAATAACGGGAATTCCTCTGTCGTTGGCTTCTCTGACCGCAATACTTTCCTTTTTAGAATCAATAACAAAGAGCGCCTTTGGCATTTCTTTCATTGGAAGAAGGCCCTCGAAAAATCTTTTTAGCTTTTCGATTTCTTTATCAATAAGGAGTCTTTCGCGTTTTGTGTATTTTGCGAGCTCACCTTTCTCTCTTTGAAGTGTTAGCTCCTCAAGCTTCATAACGCGCTTTCGAATCTGGGGAAAGTTAGTGATTGTGCCCCCGATCCATCGGCCATCAACATACGGCATATCAAGAGCCATTGCGCCGTCCTTCACGGCCACTCGTGCCTCGCCCTTGCCACCAACAAACAAAACTGAAGCATTTGCGGCGCCGAGGGTTTTCATGAATTCCATAGCAGCGACTAGGGTCTTGCTGGTTTTTTCTAGATCAAAAATTTCGATGCGGTTTTTTACACCGAAAATAAAAGGCTTGGCAGAAGGGTGGCGACGAGAACGGACGAATCCAAAATGCGCTCCGGCGTTAAAGAGTTCTGAGATTATATCGGCGTCTTTATGTTTAGTATCCATCATTATTTTAAATTGGTCTGAGTCTTGTGTCTGAACCTTGCTGAAAACAAAAGGCGTTTCTTTCGAAAACGCTTGAGAAGTCTAACAAAACCGGTCGAATATTGCAACGCTGGGCCATAGACTGGCCCCTCAGGAGAGCGCATAAACCTTACTAGGTTTTGCTAAGCTCGTCGCCTACGCGACTGCGCCACTCTCCTTCGGAACCAGTCCATGGCTTTAGGTGTTATTCGACAGTTTCAGTACCCGTATCATCCTCTACAGTGCCTAGCGTTTTTTCCTGAAGAGATTCAACGATTTGGTCGAGGTCACCGGCGAAAATCGACTCAATGTTATGCCATGACTCCTTCAGGCGGTGGTCGGTGATCCGGTCCTGCAAAATGTTATAAGTTCGGATTTTTTCTGAGCGGTCTGATGTGCCGACGAGTTCTTTTCTTTCTGCTGAATGCTTCCTGGCTTGTTCGGCTTCGTGAGCAACATCGAGTTTGGCCTGCAGAATGATCATGGCCTTTTCTCGGTTAGCGGACTGACTACGCTCCGAGGTACATCGCACATCGATGCCGGTTGGTTTATGGATCAATCGAACGGCCGTTTCAACCTTGTTGACGTTCTGCCCACCTGCCCCACCGGAACGAGAAAATTCCATATCGAGATCGGCCGGGTTGATTTCAATTTTCGTGCGCTTTCGAATCGGCAAAATCGCCACTGAGGCAGTCGAAGTATGAACTCGGC
>CAYMIB010000038.1:0-6534 GCA_964390475.1 uncultured Candidatus Saccharibacteria bacterium
ATCTTATTCCGGTTTCGTATAATTGATATTTATAGATGAAAAAAAGCGGCCTTGGGGCCGCTGTATGAACAAACTCAAACTTTTCTTGCTCGTGATTTGTCCGCTGAGTAGAGAACAGTTGAAGTTCCGCGAGTGAAGCCAAACTGCATCTGCTCACCTGTATGTGACCGGGCTGGACCTTGACTGCTTCTGCCAGGAGCCGCCTTGCCTTTGCCACGTTGCTTGCTGTGCGTGACTGCCGCACCGCGAGGACCAAGGACTCGACCCATGTCTTGCATGATCTCCCGGTCGAGAGGAAGGCCTGCCTGACGAAGGACGATACCATAGTATTCCTTCATCGGCTTCGGCTTCTCGGTACTTGGCCGGCCCAGTTTCTTGCTGAGTTTTTCGATGCGGGCCTTATCTGCGCGATAAAGCTCAGCGGCCCGATTTGCCAGGACGACGATCGCTGGACTTATATGGCGGTCGACACCGTCAACTTTGACAACCATTTTCTCCTCCTTTCAACGGTGGTTCAATTAGTACTCTCCGAGTACATCTCTACGAATATAATACACGTTTATCACGAAATGTCAAACCAACCGTAATATCCAAATAGCTCGACATCACCTTAAAAAGAAAAACTCATTCTAAGCAGGACGCCTAGGATGAGTTTTGGTTCGTAATTTTTTTCTTGTGGTTAGTCTCTTTTTTTTGCGATCATCAGTGCCCCAAGGACTCCGATAACAGAGGACACCATGCCAAACCAGAAGAAACCGACGTTGTTTGGGAAGACGCTGATGCCCTCTGGAACAGTGATCCTTGTGCCGTCCTTGGAATGATGAGCAACAGTTTCCCGGAGTTTGATCAACACATTGCTCTTCTCCAGATTGCTGGCGTCGGGATTAATTGCTTCGAGTTCCTCCAGAGACGACTTCATGTTGCTGTACCAGAAACCCACGTCCTCATCTGGGGTATTGAAGAAGACTGAGGTGTAGCCAGATGTCATCTGGTTGTCCACGGCAAACTTCACAACCAGACCCATTTCCTGCTTGGCAAGTTCGATGCTATTCGCCGAACCAGCCAGTTCCATGTGTCCACCACAGTGGATGCTGAAGCTGTAGTAGAGGATTACTCGGATAACAGCCCAGATGATGAACGGAAAGCAAAACAGTGTTCCAATTACCTTCATTACATGTCTCCTTTGCAGCACACATAGACTTCGAGTTCCCAACACTGGGCCCTGAGTCTACTTATTTCTGGGGTAAATTATAACGACATTGGGTTAATTTGTCAAATACTCCGCTCGAATTCTCCCATGAAGAGCAACACTAGATTTGAGCAGTGGTTTTTAGTCCAGTATACTTAAGGTCACCATAAAAAATTAATGAAACTTCACAAACAATTCTTACAGCTCGGAATTACCAACATTTTGCTTTTGGTGATCATCCTTTACGCGGTTTATAACCAAAACTATGAAATGGCATTTGCTGGCGGGCTCATGCTTTTGGTGTCATTGTCACCATTTTATTTAAAGGCGGTACACAATGTGCACATACCAGCATTCTTTATCTATGTAACGGTAGCCTTTATTTTTTCATCAGTATTTCTTGGTCAGTTTGGCGGCCTCTATGATCGTTGGCATTGGTACGATGCTTTTTTGCACTTCATCTCCGCTCTCGCTTTTGGACTTGCCGGATTTCTGCTTCTCTTTGTGTATTACGTTCACAACAAGTTAAAACTTCCAAAAGGAATCATTTTATTTTTCGCTTTTTTCTTTTGTTTGGGCGTTGGAAGTTTATGGGAAATTATTGAATATGCCATTGACCATGCAGTCGGCACGAACATGCAGGTAAACAGTCTGGATGACACGATGGTTGATTTGATGCTTGATGGGCTCGGCGCGGCTGTCGCTGTTGCCCTGTGCTCGATTTATATGAGCAAAAAAAGCGTACCGGTCATAGATAGCACGGTGAATGCGGTGACTGAAGAAATTATTGAAGAGAATAAAGAAGTTATAAAAACAGCGACGAATGATCCTGAGGCCTCTACTAATAATACAAGCCAATAACCCGTTAAGTCTTATTTGACATATTAAATATTTATAGTAGTCTGCGGACAGGTTTGCTCATTTCAAAGATCAGAAAAAGGAGAATATCATGTCCACAGCCACAGGTGAGATCACTACGACGACCACAACCGTTCAGGCTCTTCGGCTTTTTGTTTCTGACACTAACCAGTCAGATGCAACGGTTCCGATACGCTGGTGTGTGAGCCGCGAAGTGCTTGCCGACCTCAATTCAAGGGGGGTTAAGAGACCGTATTTGTTTCTGACCATTACTCATGGTGATCGAGAAGTGGACCGACTGCTCATATCCTTGGAACAAGTCATGGAGTATGTTCAGTTTCACAAAGCCGGTACGCATACTATCCGAGGCATCATTGTTTGGGGTCCAAATGAAGACAGTTTTGATTTTGCGCTGTGCAACAACCTTCTTGATAATTCTCGGCGTGACGCGTACCTCGAAAAGATTTACAGTTATTCTGGCGAGCTAAGCTTGTCTTTGCTGAGGGGTGCCATATGGAGAATCGACAGAATCAAAGCTGGTTGCATTGACGCTGTTGCCGAGATTGATGTCAACGTTGGCGCCGAGTACTTCTCATCTGAACCAAGCCGCCTTGAGAAATGGTGGGTCAATTTGTGGTTTGAAAGCAAGCCGCGTGACCAATGCCAGTTCCGCCGCCGCCGTTTCGTTGCCTACACAATTCAGCCACTGATTGTTTTGGCCTGGGTCCTGTGGATGTTCTTGATTCGTGCGGTGTTTGCTGGATTCTCACTTTTCCTAGGTATGAGGGGAGTAAAATTGGCACCTCTTGTTCATCCGTTCAGAAACAAGACCAGGAACGTTTACCCTCGGTTGGATGAGGGTAATTACTTCGAGAGGCGAAACAATTTCTTCTTGACAAGGAGTGATGGAGAGTTGAGGTCAGACTGGTTTACCATGCTCCACCCATCATTACTAATGGTTTCGGCTTCAGTCGTTTGTCTCATGATTGGCGCTGATGTCTGGAATCCAAACCTGTCGTCTGGAAGTGGAGTAGCGGGAGTAATAGCTATCGCCCTTGTCTTTCAGTTGGCCATTACTGGCATCTTCATTCTCGCCATTCGAGGTATAAACTACTTGGAATCGCAGGAATTTTCTAACCAGCTATATGACAAAAGGTCTACAAAAGCCAACCTGAAGCGCGCTAATGACAAGCGTAGAGAAGAGCTTGCTGAGCGGCGAAGGATTGCGGATCTCGAAGTAGTTGCTTGTGACTGTAGTGAAGCCAAGCCGGAAGTTAACTTGAAGGCTCTACCAAAGCATAAGCAGACTTTCTACTTACGCTTGCAGGAATTCAAGAGTCGGGTCTGCCGCCCTTACGCACGGTAAGGTTGGTAACTCAAAGTACAAAAAAGTGTTCAACAACAAAGCCCCCGTTTTTTCGGGGGCTTTTCATATGTCAGTTCCAATGTTTTTAAGAAAACAACCTCTCCACCGCCGTCTTCACATCCGCACCATCAGCCTTGCCCTTGAGGTCTTTCATGATAGCGCCCATGAGTTTGCCCATGCCGGCTTTGTCGGTGACACCCAGTTCGGCTTTTTTGGCCGCGGCGATTTTCACCACCTCATCGAGCGGCATAAATTTTGGAGAATACTCTTCAAGAACGGCGAGCTCGGCGGACTCAGAGGCGACAAGATCAGAGCGGCCGCCCTTGGTGAATTGCTCGATCGAATCTTTGCGCTGCTTGATGGCGCGCAAAATGACGGTGGTTGCTTCTTCATCAGACAGTGATTCATCCGGCTTTTTCTTTTTGTTCACCAGTTCGTTTGTAAAATTGGCCATAATTCCGCGCAAAACGGCAACTCGCACGGTATTTTTGTCGCGCATACCTTGAACCATATCGGCTTTGATTTTTTCTTGGAGTGTCATGGGCCAATATTAACAAAGGAAAAAGGTCACCACAATGGTGACCTTAATTCACGCTCCACCGCAACCATCAAGTCCCCACCTCCAGCTGCCACAACAAGCCTTTGGGCCAAGTTGTTTCAGTTGGACATCAATACGATCTCGTACGACTTGCATGGAAATGTTCTGAGTTTCCGCTACCAATCTACCTTGTGGCATTGATTTGCGTTTTTCGTTTTCAAACGGTTCCCCAATGGTATCCCACACCTCTGTGTAATTATCGAATGGGTAATGTTTGGTCGCAGCGCTGACGAAATAAAGACGACAACGGTGAATCTCACTTAACCTAGCGTGCGCGTTTCTTGGCCTCGAATGTCTTGGACCTGATCCTGGGCTCATGACAAACTCCTTCTCGGTTTAGGTATCTGTGCTTTTAAACAATTCTTTCTGTAAAGTATCACATAATTTGCTCAACGTAAATGGTGCAAGTTTTTCTGAGTGTAGTTTTATATTTAAAAATTCACCTTGTAATGTGGTAATGCTTCGATAGTATATAATTGCTATAAATGTCTACAACAACCGTTTTAATCATCGTCGCGGCCGTGGTCGTTTTGAATGCCGGCTTTTTCTGGTTTTTCTTTCGCCAAATGAATTCGGCCAATGCCGCCAAAGAAAATGCCGCGCCTGACCAAAGCATGTCGCTCATGCTTCAGCACATCAATGACCTGAGCCGAACCATCGACGCCAAAATGGGGGAGACATCGAAACAAGTTTCCGAGTCGATGCGAGTGCAGTTTAGTGAGTCAGCCAAGCTCATTCGCGATGTGACCCAGGGTCTCACTAAGCTCGACGAAACGAACAAGCAGGTCGTTTCTTTTGCTGACCAACTTCAGTCGCTTCAGGACATTTTGAAGAATCCAAAACAGCGTGGAATCCTCGGCGAATATTATCTCGAAACCTTGCTCAAAAATGTGCTCGCTCCGAGTCAGTATCAAATGCAATACACATTTGCGAACGGTGAAATCGTTGACGCGGCAGTTTTTGTGAAAGATAAAATAATTCCGGTTGATTCGAAATTCTCACTCGAGAATTACAATCGCATGATCAGCACAAGTGACGCGACAGAAAAAGCCCGCCTCGAAAAACTTTTTGTAAACGATCTCAAACTCCGCATTACCGAAACCTCAAAATATATTCGACCGCAAGAAGGGACAATGGACTTTGCGTTTATGTTTATTCCGCACGAAGCCATCTACTATGATTTGCTTATTAATAAAATTGGAGCGATAACCGAAGACACTGAAAATCTTATCCAACGCGCAGCAGGGAAGTATAAAGTCATTATCGTCTCGCCGACGTCTTTCCTGGCCTATTTACAGACCGTTTTGCAAGGTCTGAAAGCAATGCAGATCGAAGAAAAAACCAAAGAAATTCAGAAAAATGTTTCGAACCTTGTGAATCATTTAAAAAGTTATGAGGATTACCACAACAAGCTCGGCGCTTCGCTCGGTACCGTCGTGAACCATTTCAACAACGGTAGTCGCGAATTCAAAAAAATCGACAAGGATGTTTTGAAAATTGCTGGCACGTCCGCGGGGATCGATCCAATTGCGATTGGGAAGCCGGAGATGGAGGGGGAGTAAAGTATTTAAAAGAAAAACCCCCGTGAGCGGGGGTTTGATGTACATGATCATGTTAGGAAACAGCTAGTTGTTCGCTGCTGTGGCATTGATTTCAGCGAGCATTGTTCTCTGAGTGCACGCCTTGATCCCGTCCTTCTTGCGAAGGCGCCGGATCGTTTCGACGCTCAGCCCGCTGATCTCCGCAATCGTGGTATCAAAGAGTCGACCGAGGAAAGGCTTGATCTTCTCGGTCGGGTTAGTCATTTCGTCAAAGTTGTAGGTGATCCCGAGTCGAGCGAACGCCGTTTTGATGCTGCCGTTGTGGATCCTTGCGCTGTGGAAGAGTGTTGGTTCTGCTCTCTCGAACTCTTGAGGGCTCATGCTTTCAAGGCCACTGAGCCTCGTGAGAGTCTGCGTGTCGCAGAAGAATGGAACCTCGATTCGGGCACTCCCGGTTTTCCAAACCAGCTTGGGGTCGAAGCGCCTGTTGCAACCAGTGCACTGAGTCGAGAAGTCGTTGGGGTCATTGTTAAAGCCCCTGATGATCTCGAGCGCTGTGAGGCTGCGGCGGCAGGATGGATTGGGGCACTCGCCCATGGGGGTGTAGTTGCCGCCATCGGCGCCGCCATGAAGGATCCCAATGAGCTCCAGCCGAAGCGACATCGCCAGAGTCATCACCATTGTCTGACGCTGAAGGATTGTGAGCTGCGTGCTCATCTCCGTACGCTGAACCAATGACACCGACAGGCTCTGTCCCATTGACATTCGCATAGTGATCTCCTAACAGGGAACAATGCCTTAGTCAGAGTGGCCACAGAAATTGTGGACCCATCCTCTTTTCAAGCATTCTGAGAGCATTTTACCTATTCAAATGCTTATCGTCAATGGCTGTGGGATTTCTGGTCATTTTCTTGCATTTTCCCGCCCAGTATGTAAAATAGGCCGATATGAAGGAATTCGCAGTCATTGAAACAGGAGGCAA
>CAYMIB010000039.1:0-6175 GCA_964390475.1 uncultured Candidatus Saccharibacteria bacterium
CACCCGCACCGCGAATATCTTTCAATGCTTGAGACCAGCTCTGGTCCGCTTGGTTCTGGTTTGTCGCAGGCTGTCGGTATGGCACTTGCAGACCGCATCGACAACGGTGTGTCGAGTCATCGCACGATTTATGCACTGCTAAGCGATGGTGAACACGACTGCGGCCAAATGTGGGAGGCGGCAATGCTTGCCGGGAAAAATAAACTACGAAACCTGATCGTGTTTGTTGACCGCAACAATATTCAGATCGACGGTTTTACCGAAGACATCATGCCGCTCGAGCCACTGGCCGACAAATGGCGCGCCTGGAACTGGCATGTCCAGGAAATCGACGGCCACAATATGGAGGAAATCGTTGATGCTGTGAACAAAGCTAAAGCGGTTTTTGAAAAGCCGTCAGTCATTATTGCCCGCACGATTCCCGGCAAAGGCGTGCCTGAGTTCGAGCGCAAATTCGAATGGCACGGCAAACCGCCAAACAAGGAAGAGGCGGCGATGGCTTTGAATGCACTGCGTACTTGGGGCGGGAAGATAAAGAGTGAGCATGAATAATATGAAAAAAATACCGCATGCTATAAAAGTGGGCTTAATTGTTGGATCGGTGATGCTATTAATAGGACTAGTGGCAGAATGGAATATTCGATCATGGATTGATCACGGACCAAATATTGGCGGCCCCTTGTTTACTCTTATAGTTGGAGGTTTCACCGCCTTGCCCTTAGGTATATTCCGTAATCTGTCAGGCATAAGAGCGCATGAGCTTGTTGGCGCTGGTTATCTGAGTTGGATCAGTTGGGTTA
Organism: uncultured Candidatus Saccharibacteria bacterium; assembly: GCA_964390475.1. Classification (GTDB taxonomy): domain Bacteria; phylum Patescibacteriota; class Minisyncoccia; order Phycocordibacterales; family DATGWK01; genus JAHFLV01. Next base: position 801 of record CAYMIB010000039.1, read on the forward strand.
ACGCGGCCATTGCGTGGTTTGTAATCGGAACCACCCTAGGTTTTGTATACGGAAAAGTAAAATCTCTATTTTTTAAACCAAAAAATTAACTAGAATGCTTAACTCTAACCTCAACCCAAAAATATTCGACAAAGACGTCGAGCAAGTGCCAATCCGAAAAGGATACGGCGAAGGTTTGCTTGCGGCCGGAGAAGCAGATGAGCGCATCGTCGCGCTTTGTGCCGATCTCACTGAGTCGACTCAGACTTTGGCTTTTTCGAAAAAATTCCCGGAGCGGTTCGTGGAAATCGGTGTCGCTGAGCAAAATCTCGCGTCAGTGGCTTCCGGCATGGCGGCGATGGGCAAAATTCCTTTCATTACTTCATACGCCATGTTTAGCCCGGGCCGAAACTGGGAGCAGATTCGTACGACCATTTGCTACAACGACCGACCGGTGAAAATCATCGGCTCACATGCGGGCATTTCTGTCGGTCCGGACGGTGGCACGCATCAGGCGATCGAGGACTTGGCGATCACGCGAGTTATTCCACGCATGGTCGTCATTTCTCCGTGCGACGCTATTGAAGCCAAAAAGGCCACACTCGCTATTGCCAAAACCGACACCCCGGTCTATCTCCGCCTCGCTCGCGAAAAAACTCCGGTCATCACGACTGAATCAACTCCGTTTGAAATCGGCAAAGCACAACTTTTTCATGAAACAGAAAAGCCGAACGTGCTCATCGTTGCGACTGGCGCGCTTGTTCACAAGGCCCTTGTCGTTGCACATGATCTTGGAAAAGAGGGAATTAATGTGAACGTTTTAAATCTCGCTACGATCAAGCCACTCGACGAAGCGACGATCATTGCGGAAGCCAAACTCGCCGGCGCAGTCGTGACTGTCGAAGAACATCAAATCCGAGGCGGAATGGGCAGTGCAGTTGCTGAATGTCTCGCGAAACATCATCCAGTGCCGATCGAATTCATCGGTGTTGACGACCAATTCGGCCAATCCGGCAAACCAGAAGAACTTATCGAGCACTACGGTATGGGTGTTGAAGCGATCAAGCGGGGGGTGAAGAGAGTCATTCAGAGAAAGTAGTCTCAACACCAAAAACCCTTGAAAAATAAGGGTTTTTGTCTATTTACTTGACAGTTTTTACGTGTTGTGATACCTTTATAGAGTCGCCGAAGTACGCAATCCGCGTACAAATGAGCGTCATAGAGTTGGTCGTTCCGATCCGAACATGAACCACTTTTTCAAGGGGCCTCGGAGATGAAGGACAGTAACTGAGTGCCAGGAGTGAGGCACTTTAAAAATAATCATCCCCAACCGAGATCTGCGCCTGTTTGTGGCAGATGACGTTGCAAGGCTGGCAGTCAGCCCCAGAGGACTTGAGGTCGAGGTTGGACCCCCTCAAATCCAATTCATCCAGATCGAAGTCGATCGAGTGGTCCTGCAAGTTCTTTCTTTTTTTGTTCGAGGAAAGTCGGTAGTCTCTCAGGGGCCAGTTAGGCGGGCGACACAGGTTCAGGTTCATACCCAGCCAACGCGCCCAAGGATCTTTCATCAGAAGTTCGGAGTTCTACAGACTAAGGCGATGCTGCAGCGTCGCCGACGAGTGCAAGGCCCGGGAGGAAACTCCCGGGCCGTTTTTTATTTACACAATAAACCAGGGTTACCTAAATTTTCTTCGGTCTATATTCCGCAGGTGCATTTTTCAAAAACTCTTCGAGTTTCTCGCGGGTGAGTAAACCTTTTTGAGCTCCAATTTCTTGAACCACTGACATCGAGTTAATCGGTCCCCACTGAAGTGCTTCAGAAACAGACTTGCCAAGTGCGAGAGCGACAGTAAATGTAGAAGCAAATGCATCGCCGGCACCAGTGCGTTCGTATGGTGGTTTTGGGTCTGGGTAGGGTGGCATGAACCAATTGTCGGTGCCATCGAAAGCGTACGCACCTTTTGGACCGTCGGTGATGACGACAATTTTTGGTCCAATCGCTCGCATTGCAGAAAGCAATTCTTTTATTTCGCCTTCTTTTTTCAAAATTCGTTTCGCTTCCTCGACATTACAAAAGAAAACGTCGGCCCGTTTGTAGAGCGGCAAAAGTTTTTCGTATCCTGCACTCATTTGAAACGTTCCAGGTTGAAATGAAAACCTAATGTCCGGATTTTTCTCAAGCCAAGCCGCAACCTCTAACTGATAGTCGATTGAATCAGCGCCAAGGGAAGTAAGATATACAAAACGTGGGTTTTTGCTTGGCGTATCAAATTTTCTAGGAAAAATTTCATGCTTTACCAAAATCGTCCGCTCGTCTTCATACCAAAGCACGTAGTGGTAGTTGGTTTTCTTGCCATGGTGCTTGCGAACAAATTTCGTCGAGACGCCATTTTTTTTGAGCTGAGCAAGGCAATCTTTGCCGTTTTGATCGTCACCGATGTCAGTGATGGAACCTGATTTGAGTCCGAGTCGAGCAGCAGAGACCGCAGCATTCGGGCCATTTCCAACAGCAGTTACCACCTCGACAAACTCAAATGGGATTTTGTCTGCGAATTTCATGCAGAGTTCACAGCTATCGTGGTTTATGTTGCAATGAACAGAAGCTTCTTTCAGGCGGATAAACGCGTCGGTGACGATGTCGCCAATGGCGAGAAAATCAAATGGTTTCATGGGGAAAATTATAACATGCGGGTTTTCGCTGCGTGATACAATTATTCGCATGAAAACCTTAGCCGAATACATCCAGGACGCAGAGATAAACAAAACCGCTATCGGGCATTTTAATATTTCAAACCTTGAGGGTTTGTGGGCGATTTTTAACACCGCTCGAAAGCTCAATGTGCCGGTGATTATTGGTGTGTCGGAAGGTGAGCGCGATTTTGTCGGCGTGCGTCAGGTGGCTGTACTCGTCAAAAGTCTGCGCGACGAATACGGCCATCCAGTTTTCCTTAACGCTGATCACACCTACTCGGTAGAAAAAGTGAAAGAAGCGATCGATGCTGGTTTTGATTCGGTGATTTTCGATGGCGCGAAACTTTCTTTTGAAGAAAACGTGAGGATGACAAAAGAATGTGTCGAATACGCCCGGTCTGCAGGCCGTGACGTGCTGGTCGAAGCCGAACTCGGTTTCATTGGTCAGTCTTCAAAAGTTCTCGATTCTATTCCTGAAGGCGTTGACCTCTCTGAAAGTTCACTGACTTCGCCAGAACAAGCCAAAGAGTTTGTTGATGCAACCGGAATTGATCTTCTGGCACCAGCAATCGGTAATTTTCACGGCATGCTCCGTGGTGGCGTAGATCCTAAACTCAATATTGAGCGAGTAAAGGCGATCCGCGAGGCGACCGGCATTCCGCTCGTTCTTCATGGCGGCTCCGGCAACTCTGTAGATGACTTTATGGGGGCAATCGCTGAGGGTATTGCTATTGTCCACATCAACACCGAACTCCGGGTGGCTTATCGCGATGCGCTCAAACTTTACTTGCAAGAAAACCCAGACGAGGTCGCTCCGTACAAAATTCTCAAAAGTGCCGCATCGGCGATGGAAAAAGTCGTCGAAGCAAAACTCAAAGTATTTAATAAAATGGCGTAGTTTATCGTTGGCGTTTTGACGTCGACAGATCATTACATGACTCTCGTAGAAGAAATCAAACAATTTTTCAAAGGCGACGTTTTGTATGACGATGAAACGCTTACAAAATATAGTCACGATGCCAGTCTTTTTGAGGTGCGGCCCAAAATCGTGGCTTTTCCGGAAGATGCTCGGGATATCGAGCAGCTTGTGCGGTTTGTGAATTCAAAAAAAATGGCCAAAACGGTTGCAGGATCTGTTCAAGGATCGATCGAAAGTTCGGTGGCTGGAGAAGATCGCGATCTTTCCATCACTGCCCGCGCCGCTGGTAGCTGTATGTCAGGTGGATCACTCAGTGAGTCGATTATTCTTGACGTTACAAAGCATATCAATCGGCTCAAATCACTTTCGGGAACTGAAGCGGTGGTTGAGCCCGGCATGTTTTACCGAGATTTTGAAGTTGAGACTCTTAAACTAGATCGGATTTTGCCTTGCTACACTGCCTCAAAAAATCTCTGTGCGCTTGGTGGAATGATCGGCAACAATGCGGCCGGAGAAAAAACTCTTCAGTACGGCAAGATGGAAAATTACGTTCTCGAACTCAAGGTTATTTTTGCTGACGGAAATGAATATGTCGTTAAACCACTTACAAAACCTGAGTTAGACGAAAAGATTGCCCAAGGCGGTTTTGAGGGAAATTTATATAAAGAGGTTTTCGACTTGATTACCCAAAACAAAATAGAAATTGCTCATGCTAAACCGCAGGTTTCAAAAAATTCCGCTGGCTACTATTTATGGAATGTTTGGAACGAAAGGGAACAGATTTTTGATCTGACGAAACTGATTGTTGGTTCGCAAGGAACGCTTGGTATTGTGACGGAGGCGAAAATTAAACTTGTGCCGATCAAGAAGTTCTCTAAACTTTTTGTGATTTTTATGCCATCCTTGGTTGGGCTCGGTGATTTAGTGAACGAAATTCTTTCTTTCCGACCGGAGAGTGTTGAATCATATGATGATCAGACGATGAAAATGGCGGTGCGTTTCTTACCAGAAATGCTTCGAAGTATGAAAACCGGCAGTTTCTTCAAGTTGATGTTCAGTTTCGTGCCGGAAGTTTTTATGATGCTTTCTGGCGGCATCCCAAAACTTATTTTGCTCGTTGAATTTGCCGGAGACGATGAGCGAGTGATTGACGCTGAGATTGGTCAGTTAAAGCAAAAAGTTTCTCATTTCAAAATAAAAACTCGAGCCATTAAAACTGCTTCAGAGGCTGAAAAATACTGGACGATTCGCCGCGAAAGCTTCAATTTGCTTCGCAAGCATGTGCGCGGTATGCGAACTGCACCATTCATCGACGACGTTGTTGTTCGTCCTGAATTTTTGCCGGAATTCCTTCCAAAAATGCGCGCCATTTTGGATGAATACAAACTGATCTACACTATTGCTGGTCACGCCGGCAACGGAAATTTCCATATTATCCCGCTAATGGATATGAAAGACGAACGCAACAGAGGGTTAATTCGGGAGGTTTCAGATAAGGTATACGACCTGGTACTCCACTATGGGGGCTCAATTACCGCTGAGCACAACGACGGTATTGTCCGTACCCCATACATTTCAAAGATGTTTGGTCAGCACATGTACTCACTTTTTGTCGAGACGAAAAAGATTTTTGACCCCAAGAACATTTTTAACCCAGGCAAAAAAGTCGGCGGTACCATTGAGTATATGGAGAGTCATCTTGCGAGAAACTAAACCACCCTCCTTCCGTGCAGCTCTGAAGGGGAGTTGCGCAGGCCGCGTAGGCGGCCGAGCAGAGCAAAATCGA
>CAYMIB010000040.1:0-6164 GCA_964390475.1 uncultured Candidatus Saccharibacteria bacterium
CTGTGGTTGGTAAGGGTCCAATGCCTCGTTCTGAAGTCGTAAAGGCGCTCTGGGTATACATCAAGAAGAACAACCTCCAGGATCCTGCAAAAAAGCGAAACATCGTCGCTGATGCTAACCTCAAGGTGGTTTTTGGTGGTAAGGCAGTCGTGGACATGTTTGAAATGACAAAGCTTGTTTCAAAGCATCTCTCATAATTCAGAAAACACGGCAAAGAGCCCCTTGCGGGGTTTTTTGTTTGGTTCGGTCGAGTTATAATGCCCGCATGGTTTCATACGAAGAATTCAAAAAAGTCGAAATCCGGGCGGGTCGGATTCTTTCAGCCGAGAAAATCCCAGAAACAGACAAACTCTTGAAGCTTTCGGTTGATTTTGCCGAGAAGGACGAACAGGGGAATCAAAAACCTAGACAAATTGTTTCTGGCATCTCAACCTATTTTACAGATCCATCGGTCCTGGTGGGCCGGACCTGCATGTTTGTGACCAATCTTGAGCCAAGGACCATTAAAGGTTTTGAGAGTCACGGCATGTTGTTCGCGGTTTCTGGCCCGGACGGGACGTTTTCGCTTCTCGAGCCAGGCAACGGTATTCCACCCGGCACATTGGCGGCTTAGCCAGCCTAGATTTGCCTAGTTTTTTATTTATCTTTTAATATTTTATTTAAATCACATGGAACAAGAAATAAAAAGTAAGCTTCAGGAGCAAGACGCCAAACTCGAGGCGATTTTTATCTCAGTCGAAAAAACCCGCAAATATTTTTTGGTTATTGCCTGGGTCACCGTATTGGCCGTTGTTCTGCCGGTGATCGGTTTGGTTTTTGCCATTCCAACATTTTTGAAAACCTATGTCGGATCGTTCGATGCTTTGATCTAGCGTCGTGGAGCTATTCCCACTTGCAGATATCTTCTCGTCGTGTAACTATTACGCCATTAAAAGCTAGACTGTCTGAATGTCATGAAAAATATCAGTAATAACAAGATTGTGTGGGGGGTTGTCGGTTTGATCGTTGGATTGGTTATCGGTTGGTTTATTGGTAGCAGTGGTCCGAGCACAAGTGCAGATTCTAAAGAAATAATTAACGACGACTCACAAGAGGAGTTGGAGTTGTCTGCCACCGTAGATAGAAATGAAAAAATATCAGATGCTTTGTTTACAAACTCCTCACTTTCCCAAGAAAGCGACTCAGCGATTTTAGTAAATGATCAGGGAGCAGGTAGTGTTGTTACTGTTGCTTCTGTGGAGACCGATGCCTCGGTCTGGGTGGTGGTTCGTGAAGACAAAGATGGCGTGGTTGGAAATATCCTCGGTGCTTCTAGGGTTGACTCTGGTGCAAGTAACAACATCGTTGTAAATCTTCTCCGTCCGACAATCGCAGGGCAGACTTACCGAATTGTTTTGTTCCGGGACAACGGCGACAGTCTGTTTGACTACAAGGTTGATGTTCCAATGACATCCGAAGGCGTTTTGATTTCAAGACCGTTTACGGTTTCGTTCCAGTAGTTTGAATGTGCTGTTTTGGATGGATATCATTTTGAAAAACAGGAGTCGATAATCGTCTCCTGTTTTGCGTATTCTTTGGAATCATGGGAATTCTGACCAAAAACTGTGTGCCGTATCGGTCGTTGCTGTCGACAATTTCGATTGTGCCATTAAATTTTTTCTCCACAAAATCTTTCGTGGCAAAAAGTCCGATTCCGTGGCCATCTGCTTTGGTGGTGAAGGCCGGATTAAAAATTTTGTCTAAATGATCTTTACTGATTCCACAACCAGTATCGGCAACCGAAAGGATAATGTTCGCCCGGTCTGCTTTTAGAGTCAGAGTGATTTTTCGCGGCCTTTTGTCCGAGGTACTAACTATGGCGTCTATAGCATTTGAGACCAAGTTTGTGACGACATGGCCAAAAGCCGCGCGACTACCAAAGAGCCTAAGGTCTTTCTGATATTTCAAGTGTATTCCAATCTTTTGGATTTTAAACTTTTCCGTGAACGATCCAATGACAGAGTTAATTTCATCAATCGGTCTAAAGGTTGAGTCGTTGGTTTTCTCGATGTGAGATCGCAAGAGGGAAGCAACATATTCCATTTGAGCCCGGGTTTTTGCAGAGCGTTTGGAATATTCCCGTAAACGTTTAGTGTCGCGAGCCAGACCGGCTTCGATGTGACCAACTGACAAGGTTAGGGCAGTAAGGTGGTTTGAAAGGTCGTGAAATACAACCCTGGCCGCCTTGCCAAGTTCCACGAGCTCTGCGGTCTCTGAAATTTTGCTGTCTTTCGGTCGATGGAGTTCTTTCATGTTTGAGTATTTCGGCTCGCTAATTAAATTTAATTAACAGCCAATTTGTATCCGCGACCAGGAACGTTACATATCAGACGTTCCTTTTCCTTTTCGATCTTTTTTCTGAGGTTGAAGATATGAGTTTCGATTGTGTTTGAAAATGGATCAGCGTCCATATCCCAAACATGTTCCATGATCGTACCTCTCGACACAACCTTGCCACTGTTTCGGATGAGAATCTCTAATACCGAGTACTCTTTTCTTGTTAGGTATATGCTTTTGTCGCCGCGTTGAACTTCGTGAGTTCTAGAGTTTAAAATCAAGTCACCGGTTTCCAGGTTTTCTGGAAATCTGTTTTCCGGTCTTCTTAGGACAGCGTGAACCCTAGCTAAAAGCTCTTTGAATGAAAACGGTTTCGCTATGTAGTCGTCGGCACCGATGTTTAGTAGACGAACCTTTTCTTCAACATGGCTCTTTATCGACATCAAAATCACTGGCGTCTTTTTACCTGATCTTCGGATTTCTCTGCAGACTTCATCTCCGGTTTTCTTCGGAAGGACGTTGTCGAGCAAAATTAGGTCGTAATCATTTGTTCTGGCTGTGTATGAACCAACCTCGCCGTCTTCTGCGGTGTCAACCGAAAACATTTCTGATTCCAAACCGACTCTTAACAGATCTCGAATATCCTTGTTGTCCTCAATCACCAGTATCCTCATGGGCGTTTCAGTTAAGTGCTTATTAAGCTGTTGTTAATGTCTGACAACAGGATAAGCCGGATGGCTTTTTGAGCAAAATTAAGGATGTGGAATAGGCGGGTACAAGAAGTGGATAAGGTCCGTTGGATGGCCTTTTGCTTGATATTTTAGCCTAAGAAAAGGAGAAAAAATAAGCCGGCGACTATGATCCTATATATACCAAAACCCCTAAATGAGTGTTTTGAAATGTACGAAAGCATGAATTTAATGCTGAAAACTGCGGCGACCATGGAAACGATGAATCCTGTCATGAGAATGATGATGTTGTCATTTAAGGCAATGGTATCGAAGTTTTTTAAAAGGTCATAACCGGCCGCGGCGGCCACGGTCGGTATTGCAAGCAGGAACGAAAACTCCGCCGCGGCCTTGCGACTCGCACCAAAGAAAAGGGCGGGGACGATCGTCGCAGCGGCGCGCGAAACCCCAGGGATTATGGCAAGTGACTGAGTTAGGCCAATAAAGAAAGCCTGTTTGTTTGTAATATCTTTAACCTCTGAACTAGATTCACCCTGAACGTTAGATTTTTTAGACAAAAGGTGTTCTACGGCGATGAGGGCGACACCCCCGATAACCAAAGCCCAGACTGCAACGCTGATGTTACCGATCAAATGAGTTTTTATAAGTTTGTACAACAAAAAACCGATAACCGCCGTTGGTATAAAGGCAATGAGAACCTTTTTCCACAACCAAGCATTTTTTATCAACCGACTGCCAAACAAAAAAACAACAGCAACGATTGCTCCAAGCTGAATGACAACCTCAAAACTCTTCAAAAACTCGCTCTGATTTAACTCTAAGACCTTCGATGTCATCATAAGATGAGCGGTAGAAGAAATCGGTAAGAATTCAGTTATACCTTCAACTAAACCCAGAATAATAGCGTCAAAAAATGACATTTTGTAATGTTACCACGATTTTTTTTGAATAAATTGACGCCCGTTCTATGTAAAACTTTTTGGTAAAAAAAGCAGGGCACCATCAAAGACAGTGCCCCGCTGGAGGAGAGAGAGATCTAGCAAATACCCCGGTGAGCTGCGTGTGCTTTCGTAAACACACCGGGGTACCACGGAGGGAGGAGGAGCGTTAACCCCAGAAAAAACAGAAGCCGGGTTTGACCCCGGCTCCTGTGAGGAAGGGAGGAATTGTACCAGTATCTCTTTCGAGAGTTCGTAATCAGAGCTGTCTAGACTTAATCCTACTCCTGTTGCAGTAAAAGATAGGTAGTTGTGAACACCTAGCCAAGAAGCTATTTCCAATTCGTAGTTTGAGACGTTTCCCACCGAAAAAATCAGTAGAATTTTTTTAGAAACTACATTCCGAGCACTACAGGAATGACAATTGGTTTCTTGGCAGTTTTTTGGAAGAGGAAACGACTGACCTCGTCGGTCACGCTCGACTTCACGTATTCGAAGTTGATTGGATTCATACCAGTGGTTGTGGTCTCGACAGTTTTTTTTATTATCATGCGAGCTTGCTGAAGCAGATCTTGAGATTCGCGCAGATAAACGAAGCCGCGAGAAATAATATCCGGAGATTTTCGTAACTTTCCAGTTTTGGCATTTATCGTAGCGATGATGACGAACATGCCGTCTTCGGCGAGCATCTTTCGGTCGCGAATGACGACCTCCTGCATGTCACCGATAGTGAAGCCCTCAACCATCATGTCTTCTGACGGCGCCTTTTCCTTCAAAACCATGATTTTCTGGCCGTCTGGAGTGATTTCGACAACTGAGCCGTTGTCCGGAACGACGATGTTTTCCTTGGCTTTTCCTAGGGTATGAGCGAGTTCAGCATGCATTTTCACCATATAGTGATGACCGTGTACGGGCATGAAGAACTTGTATGGGATTTGTTTGTGAATCCACTCGAGCTCACCGCGTTTGCCGTGGCCAGATGCGTGAACGTCTGAGTCATGGTAGGTGATGATGCGTGGATCGTGGCGGTAAAGATTGTCCTTGAGTTTAGTGATGGCTTTTTCGTTACCTGGAATAACTGAAGAAGAAAAAATGATTGTGTCGGTTTTGTTTAGTTTGATTTGCTTATGAGTTTTGTTCGACATGCGCATCAAAGCTGCGAATTCTTCACCTTGAGCACCGGTGGTGATGACGATGATTTTGTTCGGTGGATATTTTTCGATATCTTCGACAGGAACAATGTGATCGAGCTCAACTAAGTCGAGATGTTTGATGATGTCGACGTTAGTTCTCATGCTTCGGCCCTCGATGACGATTTTCTTGCCGTATTTTTTACCCATCTTGATGAACTCAATGATGCGTTCAACCTGAGAAGCGAAAGTTGCGATGAGAATTCGGCCCGGCACACCACCGACGATTTCGTCGATGGTCTTAATGACAACAGATTCGGAAATTGAAAAACCTGGTCGGTCGATGCCGGTTGAATCCATAGTCAAAAGTAAAATGTTTCGATCTTTGAAGAAGGCATATTGCTTTACTTCTTTTGGATCTGGTACACCGTCCGTGTTTTCCACTCGAACGTCACCGGTGTTTACGATGTCGCCAAGTGGAGTTTCGATGATGATACCGGTTGAGTCGGGGATGGAGTGGGTAAGACCGAAGAAGCGAACCTTGAGGTTTGGAGAAAGGGGAATCGCACCGTCGTCGGCACCGATGATTTTAATATCTAGAGCTGGAAGATGAGGAAATTCTTCGTGTCGTTTTTTAATGAGAAGCGCACCGAATTCTCGGGTGTAGATCGGCGGGTTGCCGAGGCGTTCGATGAGGTAGGGAATGCCACCGATATGATCCAAATGACCGTGAGTGATGACCAAAGCTCGGATTTTGTGCTTATTTTCTTCGAGGTATCTGACGTTTGGCAAAATGTAGTCAACGCCAGGAGTTTCGCTGTCGCTGAACTGAACGCCAGCATCGATAACAATGATGTCGTTCTTGTACTCGACAAGCATCATGTTTTTGCCGATTTCCTCAACGCCACCCAAAGGAATGATTCGCAGGTTTTCACCCGATGGTGGAATTTTCACCATTTCGTTTCTATTTCCGGATTGGTCGCCGCCATGTCTTTGACCATTTGAGCCGCTGCCACTACGGGTATGAGTGAAGGCTTGTTTCGGCCGTCTCATTCTGGACATTCCTCGATCGTTTCTCTGTTGCATAATAA
>CAYMIB010000041.1:0-6073 GCA_964390475.1 uncultured Candidatus Saccharibacteria bacterium
GAGAGCCACGACTTCGTCTGGGTTAATCGACTTGTTTGGTTCTTTGCCGAAAAACTTTTTCACTTCTTCGACAATCTTTGGCATGCGGGTCTGGCCGCCGACCAAAATCACTTCGTTCAAATCGCCAACTTTGAAAGGCGACGCTTCCATTGCGCGTTTGGTGATCATGATCGCTCGGTCGATGAATTCTGCGGTCAGTTCCTCGAGCTTGGCGCGAGTCATTTTGAGCACAAAATGCTTTGGGCCAGAGGCGTCTGAAGTAATGAACGGAATGTTGATTTCGGTCTCCATGGCCGTAGAAAGCTCAATTTTGGCCTTTTCAGCGGCTTCGTCGAGACGTTGGAGGGCAAAGGCGTCGGTGCGGAGGTCAATTCCCTGCTCCTTTTTGAATTCATCGGCAAGCCAGTTGATGATTTTCTGGTCAATGTCGCGGCCACCCAAATGACTGTCGCCGTCGGTTGATTTCACCTCAACAACTTCGTCGCCAACTTCGAGAATGGAAATATCAAACGTACCACCTCCGAAATCGAAGACCGCGATTTTTTCTTCTTTCTTTTTATTGAAACCATACGCAAGCGCCGCGGCAGTTGGTTCGTTGATGATGCGTTTTACATCGAGGCCCGCAATCTGACCGGCGTCTTTTGTCGCTTTACGCTGAGCGTCGTTAAAATACGCCGGCACGGTGATGATCGCTTCGGTTACTTTTTCTCCGAGCTTTGCTTCAGCGTCTGCTTTGAGCTTTGCCAAAATCATCGCCGAAACTTCTTCCGGACGATAATCTTTTCCGGACATCGTGACCTGCACGCCGCCGTCAGTTCCTTTTTTTATTTCATACGGCACTGCCGCGCGATCTTTTTGAACCGCAGGATCTTCAAACATATGGCCGATGAATCGCTTGATGCCAACAATGGTGCCTTTTGGATTGGTCACCGATTGACGACGTGCCAAAAGACCGACGAGTCGCTCGCCAGATTTTGATGTCGCCAAGATAGAAGGAGTGGTTCGTGCACCCTCGGCATTTTCAAGAATTTTTGGGCCGCCGATGTCCATGACCGCAACCGCAGAGTTTGTTGTTCCAAGATCAATTCCAATGATTTTCGCCATATGTATCTTAAAAAATTATTTAATAATGAACTGTTAAATTTGTGCCGAAAGTATAAGCGGTCTTAACTTTGTTTTCAAGTCTTTATAAAGAAAAACCCCGCACCATTGCTGGCCGGGGTTGTGTGAACAAAGAGCGAAGAGAAAGTTAAGCCTTGTCGGGGTCGTGGTATTGAGAGTCCGGTGTGAAAGCGTGGAACATGAAGTCGAGGACGATGGGCTGCTTCAGATGCCTTGCCCGCTCTCGAAGTTCATCTGCCGCTGCAGTCTCGCCGATATACTCGGCAAGGGCACTCGCTGTGCCAAATCTGTTCTCGTCCCTGGCCTTGTCGATGGCACCACGAACGAACCGCGGAAACCTGTCCTTGACTTTGTCGACATGGATAAGCCCCCCGCCTGCATCATGAAGTCCGAAGTTCTTTCCGAACCTCGTGAAGAAGTAGAACGCCTTACCAGCTTGACCACGGGCCAGACACGTCGTTAGCATCTCCTCGAACATTTCACTGCCTTCACGCCGACACCAATCCGAGCCGCAATCATCGATCATTGCCTGAAGCACGCGCATGCGCTTCTCTTCGACAGCACGGCCGTAGTGCTGACCGAAATCAGAACCGTCGTTCTCGAGGAACCACTTGAGTTCCCCGCGAACGCAGTGACGAGCCGCCATCTGTGCAATGCCGTTGCTGTAGTCGTCCACTTGGGTCTTGCCGACCTTGAGACCAGCCCACCAGTCGTAGACGAGAACCGCATGGTAGCCCTGTTTCGACCGAAGGTCGAGCATGCTTTCCCAGGTCTTCGAAACCTCTGCCTCGGAACATCCCTGCTCGAGCAGATAGTCGATTGCGCACTGAAGTGCTCTCTGAGCATTGTTCCCGGTGCCTTTAGGAAGCGTGGCGCCGAGAGAACAGGCGAATGAACCTGGATGCTCTGCCCGACCGCCCATGTAGTGGACCGCCGTGAGCAGGAGCCGACGGTACAATTCCTTGTCGTCCGGTAGAAGAGTGCGAGCTGCGACAAGCGCCGCAGCCCACATATCTCCTCCGACCGACCGAATGTACTCGGGGTTCTTGTGCGAGTCATACATCGACTCGACGATGCGCAGGACGAGTTCCTGCTTACCCCTCTCATCGAGGGACAGCCGAACGATTTCGTCCTTGACCTTGACCTCGTTCTTGCGATGAGGCCAGCCAACGCGGAACTCTGCAATCTGCAGAGCATCCAACCCTTCGCTTTCCCAGCCAGGCTGGATGCAGAAGTGAAGATGCTGAACACCGAGGCGATACACCGACGCGAGGGTCAACATAGGAACTCCCTGAGCGTGCTCTGAACCTTGCGGCCGAGCGTGCTCCAAAAGATAGGCCTCGAAGGCCTCCGATCCATAGTCCCTGAGCAACATTGCCAGGAACCGCGTTGCTTTCGCTTGCCGACGAGGCCAGCGAATTGAAGCCTTATCGTCTGCTTTGCTCGGAGTTTCAATCCGGGCAATCTCGACTAGCTCCGCATGACGCAGAGCAGGCTCGGAGAGCTTTTTGAGCTCCTCCAATGTCTTCTCTGGCATGCTTTCTCCTTGTGAAAGAACATTCGGTAATGATTATATAATGAATTCTTATAGTGTCAAATCACCGGATTCTAAATATTAAAAGTAAAAACAAGAGTTCTTTTTTGTTTTTTTAAAAACGTCTAGTCAGAAAACTTCCCCACCTGCACCTTCGCCGGCCGGAGTACACGACCGTGCAGTTTGTAACCTTTCTGAAAGACGGAAATAACGCGGTGATCGTCCTTTTCACTCGTCACCGGCACCATGCCGACTGCTTCTGCTTCGCGCGGGTCGAATTCTTTACCGGCTGGGTCAATGACTTCGAGGTTGTGAGCCGCCAAAATTCCTGCGAGCTGAGTGCGAATCTGGGTAATTCCCTTTTTCCATTGCTCAGGGAGCTTTGCAACCTCGGTTTCGTTTGCAAATGCCATGTCAAAACTGTCGAGCACCGGCACAAGTTCAGCCAAAAGCGCCGACTCGGCATATTTCACCATAGTGCGGTTGTCTTCCTCGTCCTGTTTGCGAGAATTAATATAGTTCGCTTTCGCTTTTTGCCAGCCGAGCAAATATTCCTGCTTTTCCTCGACAGCTTTTTTGAGTTTCGCGCGCAGATCGGCGACGACGTCTTTGTTTTTGTTCGGATATTCTTCGCTGTCAGCAATTTCCGGCTCAAATCTGAGCTCTTCCGGGCCCTCAGTAGTTATTTCGGGATCAACATGAGCGGTTTTTTTATTCTCTTCGTGTGCTGATTCCTTCATTGCATGGAAAATGTAACAGATGTCGGGTTTGGGGGCAAGTCATAAATATTTCAGCCGCCCATTTCTGGGCGGCTGTTTGTCTTACTCCTCATTAGGTTCGTCATCCTCGCTTTCTCTCACAATCGGAGGTAGTGTCAGATCACCGTCTCCAAGTCGCCTAACGAGAATCTCCTCTCCAATTCTCGTCGGTCGGGTTTGAATTACGAAGTTTGCAAGGGTCGTGGTTCCTTCCGGTTGAAATCTCAGGTACCCAACCTGAGGTTTGTCTTCCACAAGTGGATCCATGTCTGCCATTTCCTTGAGTTGAGCGATGACCTTTCTCATGTCGCCTCTCTTCAGTACATCCCGGTCCGGAATGCCGATGAAGCCAAAATGAACAGGTATTGCCTTCTTGTCTGGATCTGGGGTGACAAAGAAACCTTGCAACGCGTACTGACTATCCGCAGCAATAGGTGTAAGCAACTTACTGATTGCTTCTACCACCCCTTCGTTGTCTAACGCCATGTCGCTTCTCCTTCGTGAGATTGTGTCACTCGTACTGTTTAACCCGGTATTTTAATATCAAAAATATCTACAAAGGTCAATGATAATCTTATGTAAAGAAAACCACCCACTAGGACGACTTTTTCCCTGCTACAATTACCTAATGAAAAAATTATTAAAGTTGTCGGCCCTTTTGGGCTTTGTAGCGGGCGTTATTTTAATAGCGGGCGGTTTGTGGGCCATGTGTTTTACTTATAAAAATATTACGGCGGAAAAGATTACTACTTCCGCAGATGCATCTATCCCAAACAAGCCGGTTGCAGGTCCTCTGACGCTTCGTGCCCAAGCAGACGTTATTCGAATGCACACTCTGGAATCAACCGGAGGAAAAACCTTTGCTGAAATGCCGCGACAAATCGCCAAACTCGATGCAGGCGGCCGGACTGTGCTTGATGCAAACGGTAAGCCGGTGATGGTTGCAAACACTGCTCGTGACATTTGGATTACTGCGACGACCCTAACCACCGCCTTGAACCTCGGCGTTCTAACATACGTCTTTTCTGGTCTTGTCATTCTTTTTGGTCTCATTTCTATCTGGACTGGCGGAGTTTTCTTTGTCATGAGTCGGAGGGTGAAGGAATAATAATCGAATATACATGCAAACAAAAAACCACCCGATCGGGTGGTTTTTTTGAGTCTTGTGCCTATCTCTTTGACCACTGTGGAGACTTTCGGGCTTTCTTGAGACCGAACTTGCGGCGCTCTTTGGCACGAGGGTCTCGCTTGAGGAAACCGAGTGGTTTCAAATCTTTTCGGAGGTGCTGATCGTAAACCAAGAGAGCTCGAGAAATGCCGTGGCGCATTGCTTCAGCCTGAGCGCTGATGCCTCCGCCGACAATGTGAGCCTGAACTTTGAACTTTGCTGCAAGCTTCAGCTTAGTGAACGGATCTTTAACCGTTACTTGCATTTGACCAGTTGGAAAATAAACTTCGAGTGCTTTGTTGTTTACAGTGAAAGAAGCTTTTGCGGCTTCAAAAATTCGAACGCGGGCGATCGCAGTTTTGCGTCGGCCGACAGCCTCGATGTATTTTTCAGTATGCTTTTTTGTATGTGTAGCTTCCATAGTGTTCCGTATTATTCGGTGACGTGAAGATTCTTGATAATTTTCGGTCGGAGTTTGTTGATCGGCAGCATGCCCCAGACAGTCTTTCGGAAAAGTTCAGGATAACCTTTTTCTTTAATAAAACGAGAAATATCGACTTCCTTCAAACCGCCTCGGTAACCTGAGTGATGTTTGAAAACCGTGTCAGCCATTTTCTTTGAGCTGATGCTGACCTTTGAGGCATTGGTGATGTTGACTTCAACAGGAGCGATAGTGTTACGAGCAAAGTCTGTTCGGTTTTTACCCATCAAAAGAACTGCAGCCTGAGCCGCCACTCGGCCGAGGGATTTGTTTGTTGAGTCAATTGTGTGTTTTACGGTTGTCATGGGCGTAGAAATTATACAAATTCAATGATCGCTCGAGCCGCACCGTCGCTTTCTCGTCGAACCATTTTGGTGATGCGGGTGTAGCCACCGTTTCGGTCAGCATACTTTGGGCTGAGTTTCTTCATGACAAGTCCAGCGCTTCGCTCGCCTACCAAGCTCACAATGTTTCGGCGAGCAGCCAAAGTCTGCTTCTTGCCGTTAGTGATGATCTTTTCAACCATCGGGCGGAGGGCCTTGGCTTTGACTTCAGTAGTCTGGATTTTGCCATCGCGGATCAAAGAAGTAGCCAAAGACTGCATCAGAGCGTGTCGCTGATTGCGTTCTCGTCCAAACTTTTTGATTTTGCTGTGATGTCTCATGGTTTTCTTAAGCTTTTCTTGTGCGAAGCACTATATCATAGGCTGGTTCGCTCTGCTATTTGAGGGAAACATTAAAGTCCGACAAAACCTTCTTGATTTCGCCGATGCCTTTGGCACCAAGACCTTCGATTTCAAGAATGTCTTTCTTGCTCTTTCGAACCAAGCCTCCGACTGTTCGGATGTTGGCTTCGGTCAAAGCGTTGATTGTTCGCTGAGAAAGCTCGAGAGTCTCGATTCGAGTTTTCAAAAATTCCTGGTCGAGTTCTTTGGTTTCGCCGGCGCCTTCTTTTCCACTTTCGTCAGATGGAAGTGGAGCTTCTTCTTTGAAACCAACGATCGCTTTCAA
>CAYMIB010000042.1:0-5205 GCA_964390475.1 uncultured Candidatus Saccharibacteria bacterium
TTATAGCCCTTGGTCCAGTCGAACTTGTCTACGGCCTTAAAAAGGCCCAAATTGCCCTCTTGGATGAGGTCTAGAAGGGTCAAATCCGGACTTCGGCCAACGTACTTTTTAGCAATAGACACAACCAAACGGAGGTTTGAACGAGCCAAGAGGTTTTTGGCTTCTGGGTCGTTGGCTTCAATACGCTTGGCAAGTTCTTTTTCCTTAGCACCGTTAATGAGCGGATACTGGCCGATTTCTTTCAAATACATTTGAATCGAGTCGTAACCAGAACTACTTTCGTGGCCAGTGTATTTTTTGAGCGTGTCATCAACTGCAATATCTATCAAGCCACCACCTTCAAGCACGTCGATACCAGCTTCGCTCAAACGCGAGTAGAGACTGTCTAGAAAATGTAGGTCATCTTCGATCGTCGGAAACTCTTTCAAAATTCCGTCGTAGGTTACAAATCCCCTTTCCTTTCCTTTGTGAATCAATCGCTTGACGGCATCTTCAAGCTTTTTAGCCTTTTCGCTAAGTTTCGGCGCAACAACTTTGGCTGGTTTTGCGGCTTTCATAGCGGCCCGGGTAGCAACCTTAGCCGAGGCCTTTGTCGAGACTTTTTTGACTTTTATTTTCTTGGCTTTCTTTTCGGCTTTACGAGCAGGCGATTTTTTGGAGGCTTTGGCCACCTTTTTTGCCTTTTTTGTTTTTGTTTTCTTGTTTACGCTCATTTTCAGTTTTTATTTGTTTTCCTTAAATTATTTAGCCGGCTCGTAATTTCCTGACACTGTTTTAAAAATTCTTCGGCTTGCTCACTTTTTTTCTCGCTTTCTGCCTTATGAAGTTCGGCCATTTTTTTCGCCAGACTGTCTTTCAGAACTTCTTCTTCGAGATTTATAAAAAGTTCCTGTATGTCTTCCTTAAACTTTGTGCTCTGTTCATAATATTGTTCGGCTTCAAATATCAATTTTTCCTTTTCTGCGGCCAGCTCGGCTTCGAGGGCTTCAGCCAGTGGCGGACCAACGATTTCAGTAAATTTCTTTCTGATCGCGGCGGCCATGGCGACCTTGTCTTTTTGACTTTCCTGCCAAAGAATAACTCCAACTGTTCGCCGTTCAATTCCTCGCAACCGAGATACCATTTGGTTGTCTTGATTGACCGGAGTTTTTCTGGATGACCTGTCTGACGCTTCGGTATCCTGACTACTTTGGCTACTTACTCCTGACTTTGAAAGAGCCTTTACATCATCCCAGAGCGCATCTTCTTTCAATCCAGATTTCTCGGCAATGCTTTTAATGAAATGAGCCTGCTCAGTTTTACTTTCAACGTTGAGAACAAATGGCAGGACCGAGGCTTTGATTTCTCTAGATAACACTCGGCGGTCAAGTTTTCTGGCCAGCAAGTTGTCGGTGTAGAAATCAATAATATGTTTGCCACCCTTGAGTGCCTGCTTCCAAAGATTCGAGTCTTTGGCCACTAGTGAAGCCGGGTCTTCGCCCGCCGGAAGCACAGCCACCTTCACCTCCATTCCGATCTGCAAAGCCAGTTCTGCACTTCGTTTTGTCGCATTGAAGCCAGCACTGTCTGAGTCGAAAGCGAACATGATTCGCGGTGAAAGCCGGCTCAGTCGGCGCAAATGAAGCTCGGTCAAAGCGGTTCCAGATGAAGCAATCGTATTGGCGAGACCAGCCTGATGCGAAAGAATCAAATCCATTTGACCTTCAACCAAAATCGAGTAATTTAGCTTTCGAATAGCAGTTTTGGCTCGATCGAAACCATAAAGAACTTCAGATTTGTTGAAAAGAACAGTGGCCGGACTATTCAGATATTTTGGCGACTTGTCGTCGTCAACAAAAATTCTTCCTGAAAAAGCCACTGGCCGGCCAGTTGAATCAAAGATCGGAAACATAATCCGGCCACGAAACACATCGTAGAATCCAGGTTGTGATCCTGATTCCGCTCGATCGCTTCTTTTGATCAAACCCGTGGCTAGCATTTCTGCCTCAGTAACCTTTTGCGACTTCAGGTAATCATAAAGCGCGCGCCATTCATTTTTGGCATAGCCAACCCGCCATTTGGAAACGGTTTCGGTGGTCAGGCCGCGCCCTTCGAGATATGCGAGAACTGGTTTAATATCTGGCAGTTCTCTCTCGAAAAATTCGACAGCCATTTCAACAGCCCGAAACAGTCTTTCCTTTTCATCTCTTTCCCCTGCCCGCTCTGGAACAAGTTCCACTCCAGCTTTGGCCGCGAGGTTTGTGAGTGCCTGCTTAAACTCAAGCCCTTCAAACTCCTCAACAAAAGTAAAAATGTCACCCTTCGCTCCACACCCGAAACAGTAATACGTGCCTCGATCCGGCGAAATAAAGAATGATGGAGTCTTCTCATTATGAAACGGGCATTTAGCTCTGAAGCTCGCGCCCGCTTTTTCCAATTTGAGATAAGACGACACTACATCAGTGATCGAAAGTCGCTCTTTAATTTTTTCAACAGAAGAGGACATTTTTAGTTTTACTTAATCACCTTTAACCATCGCACATCTCGCATCACGTATGCCGCACCGTCCTACTTCTTATCCGCAATCTCCTTCATCGCATCGGCAATCATTTTCTCCTTCACGCTTCCTTTGAAACCAGTTCCAGCTGGGATGAGATTTCCGATAATGACGTTTTCTTTCAAACCAACTAGGAAGTCATTATGAGATTTGAGTGCGCCGTTAATGAGCACCCGAGTGGTGTGCTGGAACGAAGCGGCTGAAAGGAATGATCGGCGAGAAAGTGAAACTTCGGTGATACCAACGAGAAGCAGATCAACTTTTGCTTCCTTAAGACCCTTTGTTCGAGCCTTTTTATTTTCTTCAAGAAGCTCAGTGAGTTCAACAACATCTCCTGCTGAAAACTGAGTGTCACCTTGATCTTTAACTTTTCGGCGATTAAACATTTGCTTCACGATAACTTCGATGTGCTTACGAGCAACGTTTTCACCCTGGAGTTCGTAGAGCTTACTGATTTCTTTAATGATGTAATGCTCAGTTTTTTCTTTTCCAGCATGTACAAAGAGTTCGTCGAGATCAGCTGAACCGTCGGTCAAAATGTCGCCACGATTTACCTTGTCGCCAACTCGAACCAAAATCATACGGCTGTTTGAAACTGGGTAATCGATCGCTTCACCGGCCTTGGTCTTGTTTTTGTCTGAAGCTTCAGCGGCGAGGGTAATCATTTTTTCACCTGGAGTATTTTTGACCGCCATGACCACACCATCCACAAAGCTGACGACAGCCGGACTCTTTGGCTTACGCTTTTCAAAGACTTCCTCGACGCGAGGCAAACCCTGGGTAATGTCTCCACCGACAGATGCTGTACCTCCGGCATGAAAAGTACGCATTGTAAGCTGAGTACCCGGTTCACCGATCGCTTGTGCAGCTACAGTTCCGACAGCTTCACCGAGGTTAATAGGTCGAGCAGTTCCCAAATCTGAACCGTAACATTTCACACAGATTCCTTGAATAGATTTACATGAAAGCGGAGAACGAACCAAGACTTCAGAAATGTTTGTCTTGTCGATTTCTTGTGCCAATTCCTTGGTCACAAATTCACCTTTCTTGGCGATAACTTTTCCATCAACCGCAACGTCGTCAACTAGGTAACGACCCTTGATGTTCTTTGAAAGAGCGATTTCAATACCAGAGGCACCTTCTTTCTGAATCTTAATTCCCTCTTTGGCCCCGCAATCTTCCTCAGAAATAATAATGTCCTGAGCAACTTCGAACAAACGGCGGGTCAAATAACCAGCCTTTGCGGTGTTAAGGGCGGTGTCGGTCAAACCCTTTCGAGAACCGTGAGTGGTAATGAAGTATTCAATCGGCGTCAAACCCTCTTTGGCACATGAAAGAATTGGGAACTCATTAGTTTCACCAGCGGTGTTTTGGATCAAACCTTTCATACCGGCCATCTGAGTAATCTGCGAAACCGAACCTCGAGCACCAGAGTTCACCATGTCGTAAAGTGAGCTGTTTTTGTCGAGTGTATCCGGAATCAATTTCTCGATTTCATTTTTAGCAGCATGCCAGATTTCGATACTCTTTCGGAATCGTTCGTCTTCAGAGATCAAACCTTCGGTGTACTGAGCAACGATTTCCTCAACTTTCTTTTTAGCTCGGCCGATGACTTCTGGTTTTTGTTTTGGAATAACTACTTCATCAATTCCCCAAGTAACACCCGAGCGAGTGGTGTAATGGAAACCGAAAGACTTAATGTTGTCCATGATTGCTGGAATCGCATCAATTCCATATCGAGTGATCATACTATCGACAAGTCCAACCATTCTCTTTTTATCAACTTCAACGTTCTGGAAAGGATAGTCTGCAGGAAGAATCGCGTTAAAGAGAATACGACCAGCAGTAGTTTCAAAAATTGTTCCGGCCATTTCTGCATATTTTGGATTGTCAGTCGGAGCGAGGACCTTAATCTTTGCTCGATGGTTGAGTTTTCCGAAAGAATGAGCAATGCCGGCGCTTTGTGGGTCTTCGTAGTGACCACCTTCACCGAGTTCACCTGGAACGATTTTGGTCATCCAATAGACACCCAAAATAATGTCGAGCATCTTGTTTGAAATAACTGGGTCGCCGGATCCTGGTTTCAAAATGTTTTTATCAGAAGCCATGATGAGTCGGGCCTCGGCCTGAGCTTCATCGGAAAGCGGAACGTGCACAGCCATCTGGTCACCGTCGAAGTCGGCGTTGAACGCAGTACAGACGAGTGGATGAACCTGGATAGCATTTCCTTCGATAAGGATCGGTTTGAAGGCTTGAATACCCAAACGATGCAAGGTCGGCGCGCGGTTTAGGAGCACATATTTGTCTTTGATAACTTCTTCAAGAATTGCCCAGACTTCTGGAATTCCATCTTCGATGAGACGGCTAGCACCACGGATGTTGTAAGCCAATTCTTTTTTGAGAAGACCGGAAATAACGAACGGTTTGAAGAGTTCAAGAGCCATGTGTTTTGGCAGACCACACTGATGAAGTTTCAAATCAGAACCGATAACGATAACCGAACGGCCAGAGTAGTCGACACGCTTACCGAGCAAATTCTGTCGGAAAAGACCTCGTTTTCCCTTTAGGTTGTCAGAAAGAGACTTGAGCGGTCGGCGTTGTGACTGGTTTAAAGCACCAGCTGAAGAAGAGCCGTGACGAATAGTGTTGTCGATCAAAGCATCAACCGC
>CAYMIB010000043.1:0-5130 GCA_964390475.1 uncultured Candidatus Saccharibacteria bacterium
AGAATTTTCTCTGCCATAATCCTGAAAGCTCGCCCAAAACTCTTTTATCCTCCGGGCTCAGCAAGCCAAAAACGCGCCAAGCCAGGTAAAAAAGCGCGTAACCACCAGCACCGACCAGCAAGAGTGAAGCCCATCCTTCAACCAGGAGCCGTGCCGCATAAAGTGCAAGAAACTGCCCGGTAACAATGCCAGATACCGCCAAGTAAAAACTGCGCCTCGCCGTGAACCAGCCGAGGCCGAGGTGGGCTTCCAGCGCGCCGGCATAAACGATTGCCTGAGCCATCCCCAACAGTGAAGCCACTGCCGCTCCAACGACGCCGAATATCGGGAGCAGGATAATACACCCCCCGATATTTATTACTGTCGCGGCAGTGGCAAAAAAGGCTCCTATCCTTGCATTTCCCAATCCATTGAAGACCTGAGACGGCACAACGGACAATACCGCAAGGAAGTATCCAAAGCATAAAATTTGCAGAAGCGGGGTCGCCTGCGAGGCGAACGCCGGACCCAGCCAAAGGGTGAGCAACGGCTCCGCGAGGATGACCGCTGGCGCCAGCAAAGGTGCCAGCACGAGCAGTTGATAGCGCGACACGCGAGCGTAAAAACTCTTCAATGCCGAATGGTCTGCCCCGGCAGACAATGCAACCGCCCGGGGAAATGCAAAGTTTGCCATGGCCGCACCGACACTCAGCAGCTTGCTGGCCACGGTAGTAGCCACCGCATAATAAGCCACCGGCTCCGGCCCCAAAAAGTAGGCGATCAGCACCTTGTCTGCATGATAAGTGAAGGCGGCAGTGAGCTGCCCGACAGAGGCATATAAACTGTATCCGAAAGTTCCCGGCGTTTCCCTGAAAGTGGCCGCGGGACAACAACTAAAACCCGGCAGCAGCAACCGGCTAAATATGAGAAAGGCGAAACAGACGAATCCGCTCAAAAACGTAGTCCACGCGACAACCAGCAAGAGTCCGTGTCCCGGATTCAGCGCAAGAAGCGCCACAGCGCCCCCCCATGCAGCAATATTGGAGACCACCTGGATCAGGGCAATAGCCGGGTACCGTTCCATCGTCCGCGGCAATAGCGAAGCCCACGCGGTCAGCAAATAAAACAGCAAGGAGACCGCCATCAGAAACACAACCCGTGTGGCCTCCTCTTTACTGAGCACTTCATCCATCGCCAGCAGCGTACTGACTTGCGAGGCAAACAGGACGAGTGCACCGAATACCACCAGCCCAACCAGCGCAAAGAGGGACAAATATTCCCGGAGCAGCCGGACCAGCCTCTCGTTCTCGCCACGGGCGAGCGCCCCGCCGATTTCGCGCACACCTCCCGCCGCAAGCCCGAAGTCGAGGCTGCCGAGGATGGCGGTGAGCGACATCACCAACATCAGGATTCCGTATTGCGCAGTTCCCAGGCGAGCGACAAGGTAAGGGGTCGTGAGCAGGAAAACCACGAGCGGGATTGCAAGCCCCAACAGGCTCGCAACAGCGCTGGACAACCCTGAAGGCCGCTGGTTCGCCATGCGCCTATTGGGCCTTTCATCAATCATGACTTCACCGAATACCCGCCTGCATTTTGCAAGCCACTATGACCGAAGAGTGTTTTCTGGGCTGTATCGTTGATTCAGGGTCTGGCCTACGGCATTGGAGATAACCGCGACAAAAACAGTCCCGCAGCACTCAGCATGCCGCCGCTGACAAGGCGGCGCTTTACGAGCCGTCACTGGCGCGGCCGTACCGATCCTCAAACCGCACGATGTCGTCCTCGCCCAGATAGTCACCGCTTTGCACCTCGATCATCACCAGTTCCAGCATGCCCGGGTTTTCCACCCGATGCTTGCGCCCGGCGGGAATGAATGTCGATTCGTTGACATTGACAAAATAGGCTTCGTCATCGCGCACCACTTTCGCCATTCCGCTGACGACCACCCAGTGCTCGCTGCGGTGGTGGTGCATCTGCAGCGACAGGATACCGCCCGGTTTTACGACGATGCGTTTGATCTTGAACCGGTCGCCCTCTTCCAGAACCGTGTAGGTGCCCCAGGGGCGCGTCACCGTGCGGTGCACCTTGTAGGACTCGTGCTCCTTGAATTTGAGCTGCTCGACGACCTTCTTGACGTCCTGTGTGCGATCACGGTCCGCCACCAGGAGGGCATCGGGTGTATCGATGATGATCAGGTTGCGCGTGCCCACCGCTGCCACCATGCGGCCTTCAGCGCGGATGAACGTGTTCTCGGCATCAACGAGCACCGCCTCGCCCACCACGCGGTTGCCGGCTTCGTCGGGGCGCACCAGTCCACTGACGGCACTCCAGGAGCCAATGTCGCTCCAGGAAAACTCCGCAGGTACCATGCTCACACGATCCGATTTTTCCATGACCGCATAGTCGATGGAAAGATCCGGCAGATGGGCAAAGGAATCATGGTCGATTTCGAGCGAGGCACCTTCAACGTGCTTGCGCGACCGGGTCTTCGCCCAGCATTCCTGTGCGCCCTCGAAGATGCGCGGACTGTGCCGCTGCAGTTCGGCCAGTATTGTCGCAGCCGAGAAACAGAAAATGCCGGAGTTCCAGAAATGCCGACCGGACGCAACATATTGCTGGGCGGTTTCCAGCGGGGGTTTTTCGACAAAGCGCGCCACGCTGTAGCCACCCGCGGTCGGCAGCGCAGCGCCCCGCTCAATATAGCCATATCCCGTCTCGGGTGCGGTCGGCTTGACGCCAAAGGTCACCAGTTTCCCGGCATCAGCCAAAGCACGGGCTATGGCCACCGCCTTGCCGAATGCCTCGTCGCCTTCAATCAGGTGATCCGCGGCCAATACCAGCATCACGGTATCCGGGCCCCATTGGTCGGCGACCCATAATGCACTCAGTGCAACCGCCGGCGCTGTATTCCGGCCCAGCGGCTCGAGCAAAAACGGTTTGTTGACCGCGGCATCTTTACCCAACACCTCGTAATCATCGCGGGTCTTGAAAAAATACTCGCGGTTGGTCACGGTCAGTACCGTGTCCACGCCGCTGAGCCGCGCTGCCCGGATAAAGGTCTTCTGCAGCAGACTCTGGCCATCCGCCATCTGCATGAAGGGTTTGGGATGGGCCTCGCGGGAAACCGGCCACAGGCGCGTCCCGGCACCACCGGACAGCAAAACGGGAACCAGCTTAGTGCTCACGCGCCACTCTCCGCATGTCGGCATCGACCATCATTGCAATCAGGACCTCCAACGAAGTTTTAGGCTCCCAGCCCATTGCCATCTTCGCTTTTGCAGGATTGCCCAGCAGCACGTCCACCTCGGCCGGCCGGAAAAACTTCGGGTCGATCACGACATGCTTTTCATAATCAAGGCCCACATGCGCAAACGCGATCTTGCACATGTCGCGTACGGTGGTGGTGCGCCCGGTGGCAATGACGTAATCGTCGGGCTTCGCCTGTTGCAGCATCAGCCACATCGCCTGCACGTAGTCGCCGGCAAACCCCCAGTCGCGCCTGGAATCGATATTGCCCAGCCGCAGTTCCTTTTGTTTCCCCTGCTTGATCCGGGCAACCGCATCAGTAACCTTGCGGGTCACAAATTCAAGCCCGCGCAACGGCGATTCGTGGTTAAAAAGAATGCCGCTCGAGGCATGCATGTTGAAGCTTTCGCGGTAGTTGATGGTCATCCAGTGGCCATACAATTTCGCAACGCCGTAAGGACTGCGCGGATAAAAAGGCGTCTTTTCGTCCTGGTGTTCCGCTTGAATGAGTCCGAACATTTCGCTGGTGGAAGCCTGATAAAAACGGATGCGGTCATTCACCATCCGCACCGCCTCCAGCATGTTGGCCACCGACAGCCCGGTGACCTGCGCCGTCAGCAACGGCTGTTCCCACGATGTGGCGACAAAGCTCTGCGCCGCGAGGTTATAGACTTCTTCCGCGCGCGATGTTTCCAGCGCGCGAACCAGCGACGACACGTCAATCATGTCGCCGTTCAGTAATCTGACGTCGCTTTCTATGCCCAGCTCGCGCAAACGCCAGAGCGTATCGCTGCCCCGACGGGCAATCAGTCCATAGACCTCATACCCCTTGCCCAGCAACCATTGTGCGAGATATGCGCCATCCTGCCCCGTAATGCCTGTTACCAGCGCTGCCTTAGCCATGTTTGAGCCTGCTTTCCCAATAGTTCAGAACATCCTGCAATGACTGCGTCATGGCCACCGTCGGCTCCCAGCCAACTTTCTGATTCAATTTGGTAAAGGATCCGCACACCCGGGTCTGTTCCTTGGGTCGTTGGCGCGTGGCGTCCATGATGATACGGCAGTCCACACCGGACAGTTCAAGCAGGTGGTTGAGCATGGTCCGGATCGATTCTTCCCGACCGGAGCACACGTTGTAAGTCTCGCCACTCGCGCCGCCCTCCAGCAACAACAGATATGCCCGGACAACATCGCGCACGTCGGTGAAATCGCGGGTGACGTCGATCGAGCCGACACGGATTTCCGGCTCACGGCGGCCCAGCTTGACCTCGACAATTTGCTTGGCGAAATCGGAGACGACAAACCACTCGGCCTGCCCCGGTCCGACATGGTTGAAGGGGCGCGCCACCACAATGTTGAAATCGTGGGCCAGCGTCCATTGTGTACACAGCAGCTCAGCCGCCGCCTTGCTCACCGCATAGGGATTGCGCGGTCGCAACGGATAATCTTCTGTGACCGGCAGCGCCGACAGCGGCACCCAGCCATAGACATCACCGGAACTCACGTACAGGAAACGGCCACCGAAACCGCGATCCTTCAGCGCTTCGAGCAAATTCAGCGTGCCGAGAAAATTGACTTCATACGTGGCCAGAGGATCCTTGACTGAAATGGGCACAAAACTTTGCCCGGCCAAATGCAGCACGCAATCCGGCCGTGTGTCGTCGATGGCCGCCGCCAGCGTAGCGCGATCACGCAATTCCAGCGGCGCTGACGGCACGACCAGTTCGAAGCGTTCGCGCCAAGTCTCTCCACGCAGCACTTGGGTGACCGTACTCCCGACAAAACCATCGAGCCCGGTGACCAATAGCCGTTTAACGCTCATGCGGTACCCCAGACTTGGACGATCTTGGGTAGAAGCCATCTCAAAAACACTCCCTCTCCCCGCATCTGCGGGGAGAGGGTTGG
>CAYMIB010000044.1:0-4643 GCA_964390475.1 uncultured Candidatus Saccharibacteria bacterium
GGCGAAAAATCAAACGAGGTATGTAGACGGATTTGTTTTGGTGGTTCCAAAAAATAAAGTTGCAGCGTATCGCAAAATGGCAACGGAGGGAAAGAATTCGTGGATGAAGTTTGGCGCATTGGATTATAAAGAATGCATGGGTGATGATCTAACTCCAAACATGGGAGGAATGCCGGTTCTAACATTTCCAAAAATGGCGAATGCGAATAAAAACGAAACGGTTTGGTTTTCTTATGTCACCTACAAATCCAAAGCTCACCGCGACCAAGTCAACAAAAAAGTCATGGCGGAGATGGAAAAGAAATCAGAAAAATACAAGGGCAAAGCAATGCCTTTTGATATGAAGAAAATGGCTTTCGGCGGGTTTAAGGTCGTGGTCAGCTCCTAGCTTCTAAGGTTTGACAATTTACGCTATTAGTGATATTTGTAGTGCAGAACAAATTTAGTACAAGGAGTTTTGGCATGGGAAACACGGCCTCGGATTTCCAAAAAAGATGGTGCGAGATCGAGGAAAAAAGAGAAAGGGCGGTCGCTGAACTTATTCTGGAAGCGGTAGCCAAAGGTATTAACGTGTGCTTGGTGGTGGGTTCTGGTAGTGACTCCAGCGATGATCGGATCAGACCAACACTAGCACAGTCATACTTTTCCGGATTACGACTTGATAAAAACAAGCATTGTCATGTGGTACCCCGCTTCTGCGAAGATGCCTTGAGTATACCTTTTGAAAGACCGCTCAGGTCACCCATGGAGTTGGTTCTACAGCGAGCGGCCGCATGTGACAAAAAACCCGATAAAACCAAGAAACGAGGGAGCAAAAAAGCATGAAAACGAGTCGAGAAGACGTCCCACTCACCAAGGAACAACTTGCGGGCGTGAAGATCACTGTGCTCGAGCAGAATGGAACATGGCTCGACTCGGGTGACGGACGAACCCTGGCCAACGCTCTGCATCTGTATGTAGGAATTTTTGGAGACAGGCGTTTCCCGAGGATCATGATGGTCCAGGGAGAGTGGTCAAGGGACAAGATCGCAACCATTCTTGGTCGCGATAACTTCACCCTCAAGATCGTTCAGGGAGCCGAAAATCCGGAACTGCCATTCAAGCCGCCTGTGATTATTCAGTGAATGTTGGAACTCAACAAACCAAACCGACCCCAGAAATGGTGTCGGTTTTTTCATTGGAGCAAAAAACATACACGGCCTCACCGATGCGGACATCCGGCCCAACAACACGGTCGGCGCTTCCCTTCCGCGAGTTCTGTAACGGTTCTCTCAACGTGTTGCTTTCTTGTTTCTGTCTTCTTAACTGACTCAATCCAACAAATCCATTCGTTACGTGCGAGTGGAGTGATATCTTCCCATGCAGTGCGGGCTTTTGAGTTCGACGCTGAAGTGAGGGCTTTTCGCAAATCTTCTGGCATTTTGTGTGCCACACCGTCAGAGATTTCTTTTTTATTTACATGATTTTTCATGAAGTTATTTTAGCAAATATAAGCCATAGTGACATTTCATAATAAGTGTGTTAGATTATTCTGCAGAAAGTTCCTGTAAATTCCTGAGTGTTCATCGTCAACGCACGTTTTGTGCACACCACTTACAAGGAGGTAACATGTCCATTGTTCCAACCGCCAGTGTTCCAGTCGTCAGCGTTCCGAACATCAGCGACTTGTTCGTCGCCCACTTGAAAGGTCGCCCCGGTTTCAGTCTGGACTCAATCCGCTGTTATAAGTATGACCTTGGTCAGTTAGTGGATTTCCTTTTGTCTGACACCGGCACCACACTCGAAACGGTGACAGAGGTGATCGTCGCTGCAAAACCTGAAACTATCAGAAGGTTCCTCACACACATCGCTACTAAGCACAACTACCAGAGGGCCACCATGGCTCGCAAGATTGCAAGCCTGCGGTCCTTCTACGGCTGGGCCGAAAAGCATGGACTGTCGGGTTGCAATCCGATGGCCAGGATTCCTACGCCCCGCAATCTCAATCACCTGCCATTGGTTATCTCCCTCGAGCAGGTGGAACAGCTTATGAACTCCTGCGACCAGGTTGATGTCATCGGTTTGCGCGACCGCGCAATGCTCGAAACCCTCTACTCGACCGGCATCCTTGTCAGCGAGCTGGTTGGTATCAATATCGATGATGTTGACCTTGAAAAGAAAGTGATCAAAATCAGAGGCCGGAAAAGGAATAAGCAGAAAGAACGGTTGATGACTCTCCGTCCAAGTGCGATTGAGGCCATCAGCCGTTTCATGGAGAAGGCGCGCAGTAATGCTTGGTTCTCTCCGGTGTGGTCAGAAGGGCGTGCCAGCCGACCGCTTTTCTTTAACAGGCACGGTAACCGTCTGGGTCAAAAGTCAGTGCGGCGGAAACTCGACGTGTATCTTGTAAAGGCAGGACTCAGTCGAGCTATCACTCCGCATACCTTGCGGCACAGCTTCGCCACTCACCTCATGGAAAATGGCGCCACCCTGCGAAGCATCCAGAAACTTCTGGGTCTTGAGTCTGCAAGCACGACATCGGTCTATCAGCGTCTGATGCTTGCCAACCGGGCTATTGCAAGGGCATCACAAACCCCTGTTCCTGTTTCTGTTCCTGCTCCTGCCACAGCACCAACACCAGCGCGGGCGCGGGCGACGGTGATAGCGCCGACGCTTGCACTTGAACCGTCGGCGGTCTAAGGCCTAACTGTTGCATAAGTTTTTCAATCCCACCCCAACCTAAACCGTTGGGGTGTTTTTTATTAAAAATATTTATAAATAAAGTAGAAATTTTATACTGTTGACATTTTTTAAATACAGGTTATGATACCGATAGTTGTTTTTGTTTTTTACACAAGGCCAGCACGACTGGCAGGAGAATAGCGATGGCGAAGCAACGTGTGTCTCGTCGGCCCAGGAACCTGAGCAATGTCGAGACCCAGTACCTGCTCCTCGAGCTCAGCAACAGGAAGAAGACTGGGAAGCGGAACAGGAAGATGTTCAAGAATCTGAGCAAACAGCGGAAGCAGTTGCTCAGCAGGCTGAAGAAGATCGACAATCGTCTCCAGAAGGTTGGCGGAGGCAACGTCCGACACGGCAGCACCGGACCCCAGCGCAGGGCAAAGAACAGCATGACCTTGCTCGAGGCGATTCAAAGGACGGTCGGAACCAAGACCTTGTCGGTCACCAGCATCGCAGCTGCCGTACAGAAGAGGGGCTACAAGACCCACGCGGCGAACTTCCGGACGGTGGTCAACCAGGTCCTGATTAAGCACACGAAGATCTTCAAGCGCACCGGTCGTGGCATGTACACGACCCGGACCAAAAAGGCCCCCGCCACCGGTCAGAACAAGGCCGCAGGCCGTGACAACGGACCCCTGGGCTTATAGTTCCCTACCGAAACTTGAAATCGTTTCCCACGAAACCCACCGCACGACGCGCTGGGTTTTTTCTTTACACCCGCTCCCCGTCTCCACTCTGCTTCAACCTATCCCGATAAATAATCGTGACGAGGGCGAAACTCAAAATGAGAAGCAGGAACCAGGAACCAGTTTTGTGAAATGAGACGAGCTGCCAATTTTCTATTTGGTTTGGATAAACCCAGATCCGCGTAAATGTGCCAATATTTTCGGCAATCCAAACAAAAAGCGCGGTCAGTAAAACCGTCAACAAAAAAGGCATCCTGCGCACCCTTTGGTACACCTGAAACCGCACTTTCGTTTTGAAAAAAATAATGACGACGTAGGCAAACAACGCAAGTCGAATGTCAAAGAAAAAATGATGGGTGAAAAAATTTAAATAAATGAGACTGGCTAAAATCCAGAGATGATAATATGCCGGGAAATTTTCGTATGAAAGCTTTAGAAAAATAAACGCTCTCGAAATGTAGCTTCCTATAGCCGAGTAAAGAAAACCAGAAAAAAGCGGCACGGTGCCGAGTGCAAAAGTCACACCGTTCATCGTTGGGTACGTCCAAGACCCGATAGCTGGATGGGTTTTAAAAAGCTCCATGCCCGTCGCCAGAATATGAAAAATAATAATGACTAAAAATTCTTTTGGCCGCTCGAAGCGAAACACTAATGCGCAAATCTGGAAACCAACCGCGGCCAGAAAAATAAAATCATATCGGCTTATGCTGACGACGGCCGAGACATCAACGACCTCAGTCAACAAAAAAATCGCAAGCAAAAAGGCGCCGAAATAACTCGCACGGAGGTTAGCAAGGAAAAAATGCCAGAGTTCGGTGAAAAAGGTTTGCATAATGTTTTACTATAACAAGTCTGGCGATGTTCATTATTTGACACCAACAAACAGTTATGATATGTTCCCATGCCGGGTATCTGAAGGTACTCGGTTCACACCAGTTTCGCAGGATAGGCTTTCTTGTGGAACTCAACTTTGGAAGGAATAAGCCATGCAGAAATCGAATCGTTTGTTCGCTATCGCCGCCCTCAGCCTGGCCACTGTCATCGGCATCCAGACCGCCCCGGCCAATGCCGCGGCACTGGCCACTCCGGACATGCAGCAGACCACCGAAAAAGTGGAGCTGCCCAGTGACAGGCAGATCGCCGAGATCCTGAAATCGATCCCCGATGCGTCTACGGGTGCGATCGATGAGATCCTGATCGGCATGTATTCCCCGACGGCCCTCGAGCAGGATTCCT
>CAYMIB010000045.1:0-4601 GCA_964390475.1 uncultured Candidatus Saccharibacteria bacterium
TTCTTCTTCATTCCGGATATTCAAAGGCCAAAGCTCTTTGGTTTAATTTCCTTTCTGCTCTGACCGCCTTGGCCGGTGTTCTGGTTACTCTGATTATTGGCGGTACAAACGAAGTTCTGACAACCTGGCTCATTCCCGTCGCAGCCGGCGGCTTCATTTACATTGCGATGAGCGACCTCATTCCTGAACTTCACAAAACGAAGCAAATCCGACATTCTATTCTGCAGCTGATCGCTGTCGTGATCGGTGTTTTGGCGATGGTTGCCCTACTTGCCTTAGAATAATTTGGAGCCGAGAGTGGGAATCGAACCCACGTTCCTGCTTTACGAAAGCAGTGTTCTGCCACTGAACTATATCGGCAAAAATGGAGCCGTTGACCGGGATTGAACCGGTGACCTCGTCATTACCAATGACGTGCTCTACCAACTGAGCTACAACGGCAAACAAATACAACGGCGGGAATTTGGCAATGATATTACAATAACTGAGTATTTTCAATTCAGACACTACGAAACCTTCCCAATTATTGGTATTGAAAACCCGCGCGGTTTTTTGGGTCGCCGACTGAAAGCACCCAGACTTGAGCATACGTGAACGATTCGCGAACCGTATCGGCCAACAAGCGTGTCGAGTACATCGTAAAGTTTGTCAGACAACTCGATTTTGTTCGCTCCCACACTCGCTTCCGCCTCCTCTATGTCACCAAAAAGATTCTGGGAAACATGCGTCACTGGCACCAGCCCAAAAAGAGTTACGCCAGTGGCTCGGTAAACCAGACTCGGATCGTAGATCGAATCGAAAGAATTTCGGACCGCATCGAGAATGACGTGTGGCAAAGCGGTTGGCGAAGAAAGAACGCAATCGGTCCGACGATACCGGAAATCCCGCGTCTTTAAGAAAAAGGAAACCCGAGTTGCAACCAGAGCTTCACTACGAGCAGATCGTGCAACATCTTCGACATGCCTCGAAAGTTCAGAAAAAAGAAATGCGCGGTTTGAGGTTGGTGGCGAAAAGGTTTCCGTACTACTTAGAGATTTATGCTTTTCCCTCTTGCCAGAGTGAACACTAAAAAGAGACCTGCCATAAAGTTCGTCACGAATTTCGGCTGTTGGCCTCGCGCAATGCTCTGTAACCCAGTCATCGCTCTTGTCGACCAAATCCTGCGCCGTCTGAATACCAAACCCAGAAAGATACCTTGTGGTTTGAGGACCAATCCCCCATATTTTACCCAACGGCACCTGTTTCAGAAAATCAGAAATCGCTGGGACAGGTATGACCGTGAAACCATTGGGCTTTTTTATTTTTGAAGCCACCTTTGCCAAAACCTTGGTCGAAGAAAGACCAACTGAAAAAGTGATGCCGAGCTCAGCGGCAAGCGTATCTTTTATTTTTAAAGCGATCTCTTCATACGAAAGCCCGAGTTCTTGATCAACACCGGTTATGTCCGCAAAACATTCGTCGACGCTATACCACTCGACAACGGGAGTGAACCGACGAAGGATCCGATACATCCTTTGCGAGAAAATTTCATAAAGACGATAGTGGGACGAGACAACAATGACCTGAGGGAAGTTTTTGCGAATTTGAAAAATCGGCATGGCCCGACTGACACCAAGCGCCTTGGCTTCATAGCTCAGAGCAGAAGCAATTCCCCTGTCAGCACCAGTGACGACCGGTTTGCCGCGAAGCGATGGATTGCACGCCACCTCGCAGGCAACGAAAAAAGCATCTCCGTCGACATGGACAATCGCCCGAGGAAAATCTTTATTAAATTCGCCAGACATGGTGGACGGCATATATGTCGACCACTATTTTACTTTCCGTATCGTCTGACCACACCCTTTACCACAGCAGCAATTCTAAGCTCTTCTGTTGGGTAAATTGGCTTAAAATTTTTATTTGCTGGCTCAAGCCAAACTCGGCCGGCTTTTTGTTTGAAATATTTCATTGTCCATTCCCCGTCGACTTCGGCAATCACAATGTCGCCATCTTTGGCCATCGTAGTGCGCTCAGCAATCACTAGATCCCCGGGTGCGATATGGGCGTCGATCATTGATTCGCCATCAACCTCCAATAGATAAGTAGAGTCCTTCCGGCGAATTAGAAATTCATCGAGATTCATGGAGTCCAACATTTGTTCTTCGGCCGCCGAAGGAAAGCCGGCTTTGACCACACCAAGTAGCGGCACCTCACCTAGGAGTTTTTTAGGGACAAGACGACCACTTGAATCTTTTTCCACTGCGCCTTCGTCGATAAGCTTTTGGACGAGTTTGTGGATCGAGTTTTTGGATTTGAGCCCAAGAATGGACATCATTTCCCGATACACCGGCATGCGCTTGTGATTGCTGTAGAAATTGAGAATTTTTTGCTTGTATTGTTCGTTCATGAATTAATTAACTATAAAATATTGAAAAACTAAAACAGATGAAGAAAAGATAACGAGTGGCCAAATATATTGTTGCGACGAGTAACGTATCTCATTTTTGAAAGAAGGGCTCGATGTTCTTTTGCCTCCTGCCAATACGGTCGGCCACGAAGGATTTTTGAATCGATCTTTTTGTTGAGCTCTTTAATTCTTTTTTCAAGCACTGGTGCGATATGTGTTGTTGTCATGGTTTTATTTGATTACTATTTTTAATTCCCTTTTTTCCTACTCTCGCTAATTCCCTGCTAAACGTTATGTAAACAGTATAGGTGAACGAGCGTTCACCAGTCAATGGGGATAGCACTTTGGAGAATAAAAAACGAAAGGAGTCAAAAATACACACTTAAAAGATCACCTTTCACCCTTCCATTCGAGAAGAAACTGAGCCATATAACTTTCCAAATATTTGTGTCTTTTTTGAGCAATCCTCTTAGCACTCTTTGTATTCATGAGGTTTTTCAACAAAAGAATTTTTTCTTGAAAATGATGAAATGAGGAACTTTTCATTTTTTGGTACTCCTTCTTTGAAGTAAATTTCTTAGGCCTTTTTGATGGATCATAAAGAAGACGTGCTCGACTACCACCAAATGCAAAAACTCGAGCAATGCCGATTGCGCCTAGTGCGTCCAGTCGATCCGCATCTTGGACAATTTCAAACTCTTTTGAAACATCTGCCGATTTTTTTCCTAAAGAGCTACTAAAAGACATATTTTTGATAATAAACATAACCCGATCTGTAACAGCAGGAGGAACACCGTTTTCTCGCAAACAATTCTCAGCGATAGAATAATCATCTTCATCCTTACCGGTTACTTTACGATCCCCGACATCATGAAGAAGTACTGCGAGGTTGACCACAAAACGGTCAGCTTTTTCAGTGCGACAGATATTTTTTGCATTATTAAGCACTCGTTCGATGTGCCACCAATCATGCCCTGTCCCCTCTTCACTCAGTTTCTCTTTTGTAAATTGGGTAACATTTTTAAGAATTTTTACTTTATTCATACAGACATCTTACACTGACAAATCGGGTAATGAAAAACAGCATCATTACGGATACTGTTTTTCTGATGTTGTTATTACACTTGGCGCGGCCAACCGGGCTCGAACCGGCAACCTCTCACGTGACAGGCGAGTGCTCTAACCAGTTGAGCTATGGCCGCATGCGGTACGGTACAATGTAACAGATTTTGATTCCACTATCAATTCAGGGGCTGTCTTGCCAATCTGTCACGTATACCTTGTGTCGGGGGCGGGAATCGAACCCACAACCTGTCGCTTATGAAACGACTGCTCTAACCAGATTAAGCTACCCCGACATATTCTTTGAACCTTCGATAATCGCGCCAATCAAGCCTGAAATTCTATACTGTAGATTAGCACTTTTTCTGACTTTCAACCTTACCGTACCATAATACGTTTCCATATTTTCGTAGACCTTTTTTGGCTCCGTTTTTATGTAATATGGCTTGTCAAACTGACTGGTTGGTAAGTGTAACAATTTGGACCAAAATTTCAAAACATCCTGAATTCTATACAAATGAATCTTGTTAATCTGCACTCCGATTCTGATATCCTCTTTTGATACACCTAAAACAGTGGTCAAAAACTGATACATGACCTGAATCATGTCAGGACTAGAATTTACAAAAACAAAGCGCGGCTCAGTCTTTGCTCCTTCCGCCCAATATAATGCCGTACCGACCAACAGAAGGTCTTTTTTACTTAGGCTGCCAACTTCCTCAATTCCCTGCCTTTTAAATCTCTCGATAACATCAAGGCGCTTTTGCTTGTTCATCTGCGCGCCGATCAAACGACCTTTTGCATTCTTTTTTAAAGATCTGCTCTCTATTGCGCGAAGCTGCGCTGATGTTAAAATAATCTCCCTACACCAGAGACTGGCACTCCCCTTCGAAACTCCGAGCGCAACGGATATTTCCTTGAGAGTTAGTCCCTTCCTTCTGAGTGCAGTTGCTTTAATTTGTTTTTCTGACTTCGCCATACTAGGTTATATATGCAATTATATCATGTGTACAATTTTAGCAAACGAAAAACCGCCCTAACGGCGATCTTTCTAGAACACTTTTGAAACTACTGTGATGCGATTCTCTTGTTGCGGAGCCCGGATTTGAACCGGGAATCTCCAGGTTATGAGCCTGGCGAGTTACCGTTACTC
>CAYMIB010000046.1:0-4256 GCA_964390475.1 uncultured Candidatus Saccharibacteria bacterium
GGCAAAATTTTGAGCCCAACTTTCTTTTTTATGAAATCAATAGCCGGCAAATCGTCCGTGTCGAGCATCGCTACCTCTAGCGAATCTTTCGAGCGACGAAAAGCAATAATGTTGTGATTGCGGGCGATTGGTTCAGGAATCAAAGACAAAACTTCAAAGTCCAAGTGCTCGCCCTTGAGGTCGACGAACGGCACACCCAAAATACTAGCCTGAATTCGGCGTAGATCGTTCTCATTTATTGCTCCGTCAGAAATCAAAACATCACTGATACTTTGTCCAGACTCGCTGGCATGTTTTTCTGATGCACTAAAAGCACTTTTTGACACCAAACCGGAGTCGAGAATAAAATCTTTGAGATGTTTTTCTTCAACGTGCATAGGTTTTTTTACTTCTGCAATTATAGCAAATAAAAATCCAGCTCGTCTCTCTCCGGAGCTGTCGGCATAAACGCTCCTCCGAGAAACGAGTTGGATTTTTTACTACAAATAATCAGAAGGAGTAGGATCAGACTAAATACACATCGCGTAGAGACGGATGGCGGTGCTCTGTTGAGAAACAGGACCGTTGAGGTCGTGACCTTGAACGTACATCTTGCATGAATTGTTTGAGGTGTTTGGAATTATAAGGTGTGCAGGTTTTGGGCCATCATTTCTGCTAACAGCACCACCCGTACAGCTAACCAGTGTTTTTCCAGCAGGACAAGACGCTGTGTAAAAATCGTCACCGTCGGAAGGAAAGGCAGAAGAGTTAAACCAACTGTCCAAACTAGAATCAGTTACTCCAGTCTCTACAGAAGGAGGGATAGGGGTCGCTGTCGGATTAGTAGATATATCTGGTGTCTGCCACGTTGCGAGACCAGTAGAATCAACAGCGGTCAAAACCTTACCCGGTGTTGGTAATGCGCTGGCAACACCCCTCACTCTAATCTGCCCATTCACATCAAGGTTTGTTGATGGGTCAATTCCTGATACGTCCGGACCGATACCAACATAACCTGTACCATTCATCACTTTAAGACGTACCAAGTTGTTTGTCTTAAGACTCATTGAATTATTTCCATCTGGACCAACCCAAGCACCGGCCGTATTCACACCAAAAAGATTCGTACCTGAATCATTCCAAATCTTTAGATATGAGGAGGCTCTCTGAGCACGAGAATCAAAACGTGCGATTTCGTCACCATCACCACCAACAACAGTAAGTCTTGAAGTAGGGTTTGGAGCACTTGTACCAAAGCCAACGGCTCCATTTTTTACCAAAAGTCCAATACCGCTTGCCTGAGTTACACCCCAACCAACACCTAAACCGCCGCTCTTATATTGGACATCAGTACCAACATTTATTGGTGCGTAGGTATTGTTCGCTGGTGGAGTGCCGACTGGTGGAGACCACGACTGCTGAGCCGCCACATACTGTATTCCAACAGTAAGGACAAGGGCTAGAATAATTACTTTTGCGATACTAAAAATTTGGTTTTTGGTTTTCATATTTGTAATGCTAATAATTTTAAATTTCCTCAACACTCATCGAGCCAACCAGCCTTGCTCGCTCTGCCGCACTTGGCAGTACAAGCTTCGGCGCGCTCATTTTTTCTTTTAAAACAACGAACTCCGGATCGCTGAGCGAATAATGCTTGGTAGCCGTCATTTGATCTGCAAGTCTTTCCTCATCGGTTCGAGTATCGACTACCGGCTCAGGTGTCTTTGTGTTTTTACTAAAAATCGCCGTGATGCCGAGGATAACAACAATCACAACAATAAGCACTGCTACCACGATCATTACTTTATTATGGTGTTTTGGTTCCATTAGATTAAATTTCTATGATTCTCGGGTTAACAACAACACTAAGTGGTGCTGGCGTACACAACACTGGACCGAGAGTTATGTTGGCGACCGGATCAGTTACCGTAACCCGAGCGTATTTTCTTCCTAAAATTCGATACGTTCGCTCTTCTATTCTCGGAGACGCATCGCTAGACTGTCGGTCTGGTTCATCGCCGTCGCTTAGTCCACCGAAATCTGAATCGTCGTTGCCATCATCATTGTCATCAAACTCGAACAAATAGTTGTATGGTCCAGGTGCTGTTCCGTCAGAAGTGACATCTGCTCTCCACTCCACCGGTCTATTTACCATAGCCTGGCTACCAGCTACATAGTCGCCGGCAACATCGATAACATGACACGTTACACCGAGAGTATTACCACCTCCCCCGGTATTCGCGTCAGTAACCTCTACCAAATCTGACGCGGTGCGAGTTTGACCGTTCGATGTTAAGGTTACCTGAACTTCTGGTTGATAGTCTCCAGCAGATGAATATGAGCAATTGTGTTCACTGGCAGGTGTGGTATTAGAAGGAACAAAATTAGGATCAAAACGATCACATTTAAATGAGTAAGAAACTCCGGATTGATTTGAACCGGCGAATAATCGTACAGAGACTGACGGTGGCACCACACCTTCGTTCGGATCTGCATTCAGGCTCGCAGTAAAGGTTGGTGCCTGACAGAAACGAACGCCCTTGCCGCTGGATAGATCCCATCTGAGCCAACCAACAACCGGTCCGCCCCATGAACGACCGGAAAATGATCTAGAGGAGTCTGTGTATGTTACGCCATAACTGTCATTTTGAACCCCGTTTATATCAAATCCATTACCTTTCAAACTAAGCCAACCATCCCAGCCATCAGATCGCGGAGTGTTACTAGAACAATTTCCTTGAGCTGAACCATTTTCTGTTCCACTACAAAAACGAGCCCAACCAGATAGCGGTGAATCTCCTGAAGCATTATCAACTCGCGCAACCTGTGGATCGTTACCGATATTGCTACCGTTCGGCATACCGCCTAGTTCAGCCTCATTATTACCACTACCAAACTTAAGCCAGCCAAGATTACTACTCCAAGCATAACCTTGAAGCTCTCTGTTTGAATCAACACTGACACCATACTGACCAAAGTTTGCACCTACTGGGCACCCTGGAACCTGAGCCGCTTCAGCTGCCGAAATACCATTTAGACCATCTAGATCGCAGTCCTTATAACTAAAACTTACCCAACCAGCGCCGTTTTTGGAAGCCGTTGTCTCGGTCGTCGCCCCCCAAGCAAAACCACAAAGGTCCCCGGTCGAAACCTGGTTACCATTTCCTCCCTCTTCATTTCCTCCCCCTTGATTACTACTGCCGTTGCTACCTCCAGCCGCAGAAACTCGTTCCTGTGAATCGTCAAACGTAGAAAAACCGGCAAGAACAATGAGAAATAAAGCGAAAAAAACTGCGAGCTTATTTTTATTAATGAAAGAAAGGACTGATTTCATTTAAAAAAATATTTTAAGCTTGTAAATGAACTCAGTAAACCAAACGGGCGACGAGACTGGAAAGCTTTATAAAGAGATAAAAGCAATAACATATAGTTCTTTGACTTATAAAATTGTAACACGATAGAATTCATCTCTAATGAATTCCGCCAAAAATTTTGGGGATAACCCGCTAAATACCCCACAAAAAACTGTTCAAAATCGCACCTCAACACATTGACTTCGCCCTTGATTTGTGTATACTTCCTATGTGTCTGTTGGCGAAAGCCTTGTTCGGCTATTAAGTCGAAAATCAGACACACTAAAGCACACCAGAAATGGTGTTTTTTAGTGCCCCATAATGCTCCACGGTACAGAATTAAGGAAATAATTCTCTCCTATTTTGGTTAAAGTATTTATCAATTTTTAATAAAGATTACGCTGGAAGACGTGCTCACTGGACAAAAAGACGTTTATCTGATAAGGTGTAGCGGTAATGAGTTCGCCCCTGGGCGGGCTATTTTTTTGGAAAAAACGCCAACATTAGGCAAAAATAATCAAATAAAAACATGTTAGACCTCAAAGTAATCAACTCTGTGCTCGAACAACTCGAACAAGAGCGCGGCATTGCCAAAGACAAAGTCATCGAAGCCATCGAAATGGCCCTGGCTACTGCCTACAAAAAAGAATATGGCCAAAAAGGCCAGATTGTTCATGCTAAATTCGACCTAAACTCTGGAAAAACCGAATTCAATCAGGTAAAAATTGTCGTTGATGAATCAACCGTCGTTTTTGACCCAACAGATGAAGCTGAAGAAAAATCAACCAAAAACGAAGCCGGTGAAGAAATCGAAAAAGATATTTACAACACCGAGCATCACATTTTGCTCGCTGATGCCAAGAAAATAAAACGCGACGCCAAACTCGGCGACGAAATCATCTTCCCTCTCGACAATAAAGAAGA
>CAYMIB010000047.1:0-4247 GCA_964390475.1 uncultured Candidatus Saccharibacteria bacterium
TTACTGCCAGCGAAGAAGAAATAAAAAATAATCCCCGGTCGCGAAGTGCCAAGTTAAGGATCATTGAAAAGCTCAAAAATTAGTACATAAAAAATTAACAAATTAAGCAAAATTATTAAAAATATGTCACTCCGCTCAAAAATCATCGCTCACACTCACGGAAACCAGATCTTCTGGGTCATGATTTCCATAATTGTCTTGGTGGCGATGTTATATATATACTCGGTCAACCGAACAGTTATGTTCGTGGCTCAAAGGAATGACATAGAAACCGAGATTTCAACCCTCAAAACCAAAATAACTGGCTTAGAATCAAGCTATATTTCAAAAAAGAGCGGTATAACCATGGAACTTGCAAGTTCTCTTGGCTATAGCGAAGCCTCGAAGGTGGTTTTTGTACCAAAAAAGTCAGTTAGTGTCATTTCTCGAAATCAGACGATTCAATAGTTAAAACAATAGTTAAAAAAACTGAAAAAACGGTAGAATAAAGAAAAATGGCTACATCACAGGTAATGTCCGGTCGGGTGCGATTTATTTTTGTCCTGATTTTAATTTTTGCTCTCGGGCTTGTGTATCGGCTTTATGTTTTACAGATCGTCGAAGGTCAATCTTTTGACGAAAAGGCTGACCGGCAGTATCTTTCACCAAATTCAACGCTCCTTGACCGAGGAACGATTTTTTTTACATCAAAAGATGGGGATGAGGTTACGGCGGCCTACCAGAAGACTGGAAACATTGTGGTAATAAACCCAAAGCTTATTGAGAACCCGGAGGCTGTTTATAAAAAAATAAACACCGTTGTGCCGATTAATAAAGAAGACTTTTTAATGAGGGCGACGAAAAAGACTGATCCATACGAGGAAGTTGCGAAGAAGATTGAGTTAGAGGATGGTGAAAAAATCGCGGAACCGGCCATAAGCGGTCTTCAGATCAATAAACAAAAATGGCGATCATATCCGTTTAATGTTTTGGCCTCAAATGTTTTGGGCTTCATGGCCTATGACCACGATGACTTGGCTGGACGATACGGTCTTGAACACCAGTACGAAGCGACCCTGAAACGGTCAAATGAATCACTGTATACAAATTTCTTCGTGGAAATGTTTTCAAATATTAAAAGCAGTTTTTCAGATGAGAAAAATCGCGAGGGCGACATTGTAACGACGATCGAGCCGTCGGTTCAGGATTATTTAGAGCGTACTCTTGATGCGGTAAATAAAAAGTGGCATTCGGAGTATAGCGGTGGAATTGTTATGAACCCATCAAACGGTGAAATTTTGGCAATGGGTTTGAGTCCGTCCTTTAATCCAAATGACTTTAGCGACGAGGAGGATTCTAAAATTTTCTCAAATCGGCTAGTTGAAGACGTTTATGAAATGGGTTCGATCATTAAACCTCTGACGGTAGCGGCCGGGATTGATGCTGGGGTGATTGGCCCAAAATCAACTTATTTTGATGCTGGCTTTTTGGTTTTGAATAATCGTCGGATTTCAAATTTTGACGGCAAAGGTCGCGGCAATGTTGAAATCCAAGAAATTCTTAGTCAGTCGCTTAACACTGGCGTAGCCTTTATTGCTAGTAAACTCGGCAATGACAACTTTTCTCACTATATGAAAAGTTTTGGATTTGATAAAAAAACTGGCATTGATTTACCATTTGAAGCGGCGCCACTTGCTGACAACTTAAACAGTCCTCGTGAAATCGAAATGGCCACGGCTTCATATGGGCAGGGAATTGCCATGAGCCCGATTGCCACTATTCGAGCTTTGGCGGTTTTGGCAAATGGAGGCAAACTGGTTAATCCTCACATTGTTTCCAAAATCAAATACCGCACCGGTTTGTCATCGACCATAGACTACGGCGAGCCATTGCAGGTTTTGAAACCTCAAACAGCTGAGGAAGTAACTAAAATGTTGGTTAAGGTCGTGGACGAAGCGCTCATTGAAGGTAAAGGAAAAAATATTCACTATAGCGTGGCGGCTAAAACCGGCACAGCCCAGATTTCTGACGGAAAGGGTTACTACGATGACCGTTACCTGCATTCATTTTTCGGCTATTTCCCGGCTTATAATCCCAAAT
The DNA here is from genome assembly GCA_964390475.1 of uncultured Candidatus Saccharibacteria bacterium. Lineage (GTDB taxonomy): Bacteria > Patescibacteriota > Minisyncoccia > Phycocordibacterales > DATGWK01 > JAHFLV01. The sequence goes on from CAYMIB010000047.1 coordinate 2,080, forward strand.
TTATAATTTTCTTTTTTACCTATCATCCAAAGGAAGTTCGATACGCCTCAGAAACCCTAACCAATTCTTTTATGGATATGACGAAATATCTGATAAATTACTATGACATCGCACCGGACCGATAGTAGGGTATGGAAAATGTGAGCTGAACATCATGAAAAAAACACTTAAGAAAATATTGGAAGTTTTACTCCAGGCTGAAGCCAGAGCAGTACTTAAAAAATATCGGCCGAAGATTGTGGCGATCACTGGCAGTGTTGGCAAGACTTCAACCAAGGATGCGGTCTATACTGTTTTGGCCAGCCGTTTTTTTGTCAGGAAAAGTAGTAAAAGTTTTAACAGCGAAATTGGTGTGCCATTGACGATTCTTGGTTTACAAAATGCCTGGAATAGCCCGACTGGTTGGGCAAAAAATCTGATCGACGGTCTGGCTCTTATTTTTCTGCCTCATAAATATCCAGAATGGCTGGTGCTTGAAGTTGGTGCCGATAGGCCAGGGGACATTGAAAAAATTTCTTCTTGGATTCGGCCAAACGTAGCGGTGGTTACGAGGCTGAGCGAAGTGCCGGTGCACGTAGAATTTTTTGATTCGGCCGAACAAGTCCGTCATGAAAAATCCCAACTGGTCTTGTCTGTTCAGGAAAAAGGGACGGTGATTTTAAACGCTGACGATAAATTGGTTTCTTCAATGAGTCCATTAACAAAAGGGAAGATAATTACTTTCGGTGTCACCCAACCGGCCAACATTTCCGGCTCGGAATTTAACTTTCTGTATTCTTCCGACGAGCCACATTTTCCAAAAGGTGTTTCTTTTAAAGTTGAAGTCGAAGGTAAACACCATATGGTAGAAATCGATGGTGCACTTGGTCGGCAACAAATGTATACCGCCTTGGCGGCGCTTTCGGTGGGAAATGCTTTGGGAATTCCGGCCGAGCAGGGCGTAGAGGCCCTGATGAAACACGATTCGCCCCCGGGCCGAATGCGAGTGCTCGCTGGTTTAAATCATTCTTGCATCATTGATGACAGTTATAATTCTTCGCCAGTTGCCGCCGAGGAAGCTATCGAAACTCTCAAAAATATCAATCTTCAGTCTGACGGGCGGCTTGGGCAGCCTAAGCGAAAAATTGTTGTTCTGGGTGACATGCTTGAGCTCGGTGACCATTCTCAAGGTGAGCATGAAAAACTTGGCACAATGGTTGCAGAAGTAGCCGACATTATTTACACCGTCGGCACCAGAGCCAAAGGAATCCTGAGTTCTGCCATTGCCGCCGGATTTCCAAGTGACCAAGCTTTTGGATTTAACGATGCAGTCGAGGCAGGCGAGTCATTGAAGCAAATTATTCAAAAAGGTGATGTCGTGCTCATGAAAGGTTCACAGGGAATTAGGATTGAAAAGGCGATTGCTATGATTCTTGCTGAGCCAGAGAAAGCTGATGAGCTTTTGGTTCGGCAGGAAAATGAGTGGAAAAGTCGCTGATTTTGTTGTAGTTTATGGTCTGTGCCGTTTAACGGCCCTATCGTCTATCGGTTAGGACGGGAGCTTCTCAAGCTCCAAAGCGGGGTTCGACTCCCCGTAGGGTCACAAATTTAATATATAAATATATGTCAAAAGAAATGATTTTTATATTAGTACCGGTTGTAGTCGGCTTCATCTTAGGTAGGTGGAGAGATAGTAGTGGAAAAATTTTCGATAAGAAATTAGAAGTATACTCAGAAATTGTTTATGAAATAAACGCTCACAGATATTCTTATGTTGAAATTAAACATGATAAGAATAAATTAGAGAATATAACTTCTCACAAAAATGATGAAAAATTAATAGATTTAGAAAATATTAATCTTCAAGAAGAAAAACTCACATATAAAGATAGTTTAATTAAATTGTTTGCTCCCGCGAGACTATTGGGAAGCATGGGGGTGATTAATGAATCAAGAGAGTATTTTTCCCTTATCGGAGAATACTTCAATCCTGATTCAAAAAATTTAAATCGTGATATTAATAACGAGATTAGTATTAGCGCAATGAAACTCGAGCAACTTATGAGAAAGGATTTGCTTGGTTTTTGGAGTAGACACTTGTCGGATAATGAAATTGAGCAACATATTAAGAATAAACGAAACCCTAAGGAGTTATCTTAAAAGTTTTTATTTACCAAAGTATCTTATTC
>CAYMIB010000048.1:0-4134 GCA_964390475.1 uncultured Candidatus Saccharibacteria bacterium
AGTATGTAAAATAGGCCGATATGAAGGAATTCGCAGTCATTGAAACAGGAGGCAAACAATACCAGGTAATGGCTGGCGATGTTATTACTATTGAGAAACTTCCTGAAGATTTTAAGGCCGGGGACAAGGTTACTTTCGACAAAGTCCTCCTTGTTGATGATGGCCAAAACACTACTATCGGCAATCCCTACATTGCCCAAGCAAAAGTCGAGGCAACTTTCAAAGAAGCTGGCCGCGCTCCAAAAATCGACGTTATTAAATACAAACAAAAGAGCCGGTATTTCAAGAAAAACGGTCACCGACAGCCTTTTGTGAAAGTGCAGATTGAGAAGATTAAATAATCAGATAATCGAGCAGGAAAAAGGCCCCGACGTGTGTCGGGGCCTTTGTGATCTTTTTGTCACTTTTTGGGTCGGCGGGTTCTTCCGGACTTCTTTCCCGGTGACTTTTTCCGAACAACCTTGAGTTTGAGTCTGTGTGACTGGCGAGCCATGAATCTCATCACATGCTCGTGCCTCGCACCAACACAAATTCCGACGTCTTCCATTTTGTCGAATCTGACCTTGCAGTCAATTCTCAACAATGGGAAGAAATCCATAAGGATGTCGGTGATTTTTTGTGCCACCTCGCCCTTGCGCTTGAACAAATCGTTAGTGTGGTGTGCCCAGACTTCAACCACAATTGTTGTGTCTACTGGATTCCTGGGTGGCCTCATTACATCAACTGGTGCGGCAATGTGAACAAGATTTGAAAAAGGAGCGAGCTCAGGGAATGACCTGATTGTCTTCCTGATTCTGTCGAAAAGGACCTTACGCCTTTTTGAATTGAGGGTCGGCAAAAACCAGAGAACAACCAGTGGCGTGAACATGCGATCTCCTTTGTGAACGGGTGAATGAGCTATTGACCTGGCGAAATTGTACTTGTGTATTGAATAAAGTCAACATCCTTACTACTTCCTATTACTGAGCGCATTTCGCAAGGTGTCAGCGTCAGAATACTCAAGCTCAGTGCCAGTCGAAAGACCGCGGCCAAGCAAAGTAATCTTGACTCCTTTTTCTTTAAAGGATGAGAGTAGTCGGCTCACATGTTGCGCAGTATTTTCGCTGTCGGCATTGGCGCTTAGGGCTAGGATGATTTCTTTGAGCCCGGCCTGAGTTCGTTTTTCGACTTCTGCAAGGAGTTCACGACTGCGAATTTTTTTGTCGGGCTCTGCCTCAAGGATTGGCACAATCCCTCCGAGCACAAAGTAAAGACCATTGTATGAACCACTTTTTTCAAGACTTTCCAAGTCGCTGTCTCGCGAAACCACGGCAAGCAAACTCGAGTCACGGTTTTTGTTTGTACAGATCGAACATAATGTGCTTGGCCCACCGTTTTTTGTGAAAATTCTGTAGCACATCGAACAGGTCGCAATATTATTTTTCAAATTCTCGAGCGAAGCCACTAACTCTTTTGTATAAGAAGGGGATTTGGTGATGAGAAAGTACACAAACCGCTTGGCCTGACGTGGGCCGATACCGGGGAATTCGGAAAACAATTCAATTAGTTTATTAAATGAGTTCATGATGTATGAAAATCGTACTTAGCGCTTGGAAACCCTTATGAACAAGTTTTCGCATGGGCCAAAGGGTACCCAAAGAAAATTTGTTCATGAGGATTTATAGATCAGCAAACTCCTTTTCTGCTCCGCCGAACTCACCCTTTGCCATGCTTTGGAAGGTGACCTTTTTGTCGTTAAAGAAGAGTTCGACTTTGCCGGTTTCGCCGTTGCGGTGTTTTTCGATTAGAATTTCGGCGATGTTGTTTTTCTCGGCTTGTTCTTTGTATTTGTCTTCACGATGAATAAACATCACGACGTCGGCGTCTTGCTCGATCGAACCGGAGTCGCGAAGGTCGGAGAGGCGAGGGCGTCCACCGCGCTGTTCGACGGCACGAGAGAGCTGGGAAAGAGCGAGAACCGGAATATCAAGTTCGCGGGCCAGGTTTTTGAGCGAGCGAGAAATTTCGGTCACTTGTTGAACGAGGTTGTCATTGTTTTTCGAAGCTGTCGGCACCATGAGCTGTAGGTAGTCGACGATCAGGAGTTTGAGACCTTTTTCGCTTTTCAGGCGGCGGGCCACAGAACGCATTTTTAAAATGTTGTTGCCTGGCTGATCATCTATATAAATCGGGGCCTTTGAAAGTTCGTCGAGTGACTGACGAATAGCTTGGAATTCTTCTTCGCGGGTTAGGCGGCCAGTACGAAGTTTCCAGGCGTCGACGTTTGACTGGGCGGCAAGCATGCGGTCGACCAACTGCTGAGAACTCATTTCAAGTGAAAAAATTCCAACCGGAGTTTGATGATTGACGGCCGAGTAGCGAGCGATGTCGAGGGCAAGGGAAGTTTTTCCCATTGAAGGTCTAGCAGCCAAAATGATCAGGTCGGATTTTTGGAAACCAGAGAGTTTAGCGTCGAGCTCTGCGAAGCCAGTTGAAACACCTCGCAAACCCTCTTTAGAATTATGAAGCTTGTCGAGTCGCTCCCACGCCTCAGACAATTCATCCTTGAGTTCGATAAATTTGTGAACAGAGGAAAAGTTTGTGACGTCAAAGACATGTTTCTCGGCACGATCCAAAACCTCATCGAGTTCGGTTGATTCATCAAAACCAAGATTTGAAATATGTTCGGCCGCTTCGATCAAACGCCGCATCATATATTTCTTCTGAACAACTTCGGCGTAGTATTTAGCATTTGAAGCCGACGGCACGCCTTGAACGAGTTCGGTCAAAAAAGACGAACCGCCAATCTGGTCGAGCTGACTTTTTTCTTTTAGACGAGCCGAAACTGAAAGGAGATCGATAGGGCTACTTTTTTTAAATAGATCAAACATTGCCCCCATCACGATTCGATGTTTTTCAGAATAAAAAGAATCAGCAGAAATAATGTCGGTGATTTCAAACATCGCTTCTGGCCTCTGCATAATGGAGCCCAAAAGTGCCACCTCAGCGTCTAGGTTTTGTGGTGGGATTCGTAGTCCTGGTCGAACTTGTGTTGTGTATGGTGAACGTATCATTGGTTACATATTAACAGAGCGAGCCTGTTAATTTATGTTTACATTCGCACACTGGGTTCATAACTTGTTTATAACCCTATGAGAATCCTGAAATTTTTCGCCTTAGTCTAGGACCGTGGTCAGTATCATCAACAAAGTAGCCCATATTTTCGAGTTCCTTTCGGATTCGGTCTGCCTCTTGCCAATTGCTCGAAAGTCTGTGGCTCTCTCTTTCTCTTGATAATTTCTTAATATTTTCTTGAATGTCAGTAGTGTAGCGAACTAAATCTTGTAGTCTGAGGCCTAGGACTTTGTCGAATTCTTCAATAATTTCTGGGTCAACATCTCCAGTGCTAATGTCACTGGCGGTTTTATGAAGTAGGGCAATAGCTGCTGGGGTGTCCAGGTCGTTTTCAATTATTTTCCTAAGCTGATTTCTCACTTCGTTTTCCCTTTTGCTGGAACCAAAAATTTTACCAAACAGTTTTTTCCGCTTTCCCATGCTAATTTTCAAAACCACCGACTCGAGCGCATTTTGAGCAGCTTGAACCGCTTCAAAACTAAAAAGAACCGGTGAGCGGTAGTGGGCGGTCAAAAGCCAGTAACGATAGGCTAGGGGATGAATGCCGCGTTCCTCCAAAGTATTTAGTCGAATAAAATTTTCCATCGACTTCGACATTTTTTCGCCAAAAGCATTTACAAAGGCGCTGTGCAACCAAAATTTGGCATATTCCTTTCCGGTAGAGCTTTCAGATTGGGCGATTTCGTTGTTGTGATGAATGGGAATGTGATCAACACCACCAGTGTGAATATCGAATGTTTCGCCAAGATATTTCATCGACATCGCCGAACATTCAATATGCCAGCCAGGAAAACCCACACCCCATGGAGAAGGCCACTCTTGTTGGCGTTGTTCTTCTGATTTTGAAAATTTCCAGAGAGCAAAATCTGTAGCGTTTCTTTTTTCTGGATTTTTTTCAACCCGAGCTCCTTCCTCGAGTCCTTTGAGGTCAATGTTCCCAAGTTTTCCGTAGTTCGGAAATTTTGCAGTATCAAAATAGATACCATCTGTCGTTTGGTATACAAAGCCTTTTTGTTCAAG
>CAYMIB010000049.1:0-3911 GCA_964390475.1 uncultured Candidatus Saccharibacteria bacterium
ACGACTTGGCGGATTTTACCTGAGTCTGCAGTAACCATGAACGGCCCCGGGGTGCTCTCATTGTACTTGAGGTAGAGGTTGGCACGTTTGAAGTTACCTTCCATCTCTTGAACAACCTCTTTGACTGTTTTTGCCAGGTCGACACTCGAAAATTCGTACTGCATTCTCCCCTGTTCGATACGACTGATGTTCAGGAAGTCTTCGATGATAACGACGAGGCGTTGACTGGATTCGAAGATACGATTGATCGCTTCGAGTGCCTTCTCTTGTACGGGGCCGAACGATCCCTCGAGAATCATGGATGAGTAGCCCTTGATGGCGGTGAGTGGTGAGCGTAGTTGATGAGATGCGATCGAGACGAATTCTGACTTCTGTCGGTCGAGTTCGCGGAGACGCTCATTTGCGGTAGCAAGCTCGTCGGCAAGTGCCTCAATCCGCTCGCGGGTGTTAACCTCTTTTACAACACTACGGATTACCAGTACCCCGATAACAATTGTGGCAGCCAAGAGCACGCCGTTTATTATCTGATCGTGAAAGTCTCCAGCAAGAAGAATCCGGATTAATATAAATAGCCAAAGAGCGAATACAAAGACTTGTGTTGCAACAACCTTTAGGTTAAACAAACCATGTTTTGCTATGGCATATCCAATCGCTCCGACCATGATTAAGGTAAAGGCCGGACCTAGCCATATGTACTGGTAATTTCCTAACCAGGGTAAAATCAGGTCAAAGGTCATCCCAAGAATATACGGCATGACGGTGCCTAAAAAGATGAGATTCAACTGAGAAACGGCGACGGTGTCGTTCTCTTTTTTAGCCTTCTGTTTTGTTTGTAGCAGGAAGTAGTATGAGGCGATCACGTACGCAATAAAATAAAAAGCATACAGAGCGTAAGGTAGTGGGTTAATGACTACGTCTTTGAGGCTACCTTCTTGGAAAACCTGTTCGATAATTAGATGCGGATTTATGAGGAGGGCCAGAGAAAGTATGATAATGGGGACACAAGCAAAGAAAATTTTCTTTGGGGAGACAGTTTCTTTTCTAAGAAACACTATCGAAAATAGTAAGAATAAAGTGGGTATGAGTGCTGCCGCAATATAGTAGCCGTTAGCAAAGTATAGGGCGTGGGAGAGATTTCTGGTGAGAATAAATAGTCCAAGTCCGAGAGGCCAAAGACCCGCAGAGAGAACGAATATGGAAAAAATTTTATTGACCAGACGCCGTTCGCCCCTCAGTACAATGAGAGAAAAAATGCCTTGGAGGCTGGCGATAGAAAATAGGGCGATTGTTTGGTAAGACATTACTTCCTGGCAATTAGTACGCAGTGAATTTTAAGTGGTTCGTAGTGCACCTTGATGTTTTTTGAATCAAAACCGGCCTTTTTCGCTATCTCGATTAGTTCATGAGCATCACGGTAGATCATTTTCCAACCCACTACATTTGTGACAAATTTTCGTTCATGGTTATCACAAATATTTGCAGTGATGAAAAAACCACCTGGCTCAAGATTTTCATAAATAATACGAAAGATACTTTCTGCTTTTTGGTCATCAAAATAGTCGAGTAGTCCAACCATTTCGATAATGTTGGGTTTATAGAACTCGTAATATTTTGGAAAGTTACTTGCCGTATCTACAAACCATTTTAAACGATATTTGTTAATTAGATTAGTGGATAAGTTCCTACTGTATTCAATGGCTTTTGGATTTTTGTCTAAGAAACTGATCGAGATTGGCAGTTTTCTATCATCCACATGTTCCACCACGGTAATAATTGATCGGGCAGAACCGGAGGCGATGCTAAGAATATTTACGGGCTTGTTGTTTGAGATTAATAGTTCTACCGCTGATCTAATTTCTCGTTGTACCAACTTTAGTCTATTGCGAACAGCTTTTGAGTTGTCGACATTAAACCATACATGGTGGAATATTTTTTGTAGGCCATTTTTAGGCGGGTGTGATCCACCGGACTGATAGAGGGTTTCGAGTGCTTCGTGTGTTGTGGCGTTATCAATAACGTGTTTTGCTGCGCGGTTGCTCTTTATGATAAAGAATTTAGCAAAGCTCATGAGACTCAAAATCTTAATGAAAATCCAGTGAGCCGTGTTGCGCCACCAAGTACCCACCTCGTATTGGAGATGGCCGGGATCTTCGTGGTGTATTGTGGCTTCGTCGGTTCGATTCATTAAATATGGTGCAAAAAAGGCACCGATGTCGGTGCCTTTTTCAAAAACTAAAAACGATTCATAACAGCGCCTCGGTTTAATCCGAGGCTCTCGTGCTGGCCTATCAGTCTGCGCGATCGTACCAGAGCCATTAGCCATATTTTAAGCTATATATTTGAAATGACCAACTGGGTTATCCCTACCAGTTTTATCTTGGTGATCTCTTCCCCTTCTTCTATTCTTCTTTTGAGATTCTATCAACTAAATCAATGAATTCGCCTGGATCAGTGTAGACAGTATTGTGATCTCCCGGGAATTCGTAATACCCCGTAAGCGGAAGGTTCGCCAGTTTTTCTTTTAATATCGCAGAGGGGTATACCGGGTCTTCTGTGTGGCCAATAACGTATACTTTTATACCGAGTTGTAATAGGTGCTTTAAATCGTCGCGTATATCAGAAAGTGCGATCTCTCCCCCTTCTCTTGTTGCCCGCACCATATCAGTTGCAATGTATCTTTTTGTTTGAGCGAGTGATTTTTTATTAACCTCTGCTTCCTGTGGGTCGGGTGAATTGGCTTTGCCTATTCTCGACGCAACATCTTTTGCAAAACGTGTCGCCAGGTGGGCAAAGTTGTCATCGCCTATTCCGGATGGGTTTACTAAAACAAGTTTTTTGAACATCCCAGGATTTAAAAGAGCGGCTCGGGTTGTGTTTACTGCCCCTTCGGAGTGCGCTACGGCACACAAAGAAGTAATTCCAAGCTGAGTCATGCTTTCAATTAGTGCAGCCGCTTTTCTAGACTGTTCGTTCGGGTGTCCGACCGTCTCGGCTGGTTGGTGCGGTTCCCGAACTAGTTCAATGCCGAGAACTCTGTTGCCACGGAGGGCTGTTTCTTTAAGTGACTTTTCAAAAGTTGCGATGCCTTCTCCCCAACCCGGTATGAACACAATCGGGATGAGGTTGGCCGTAGCTTCATTTGCGTACTCCTCTACAAGTACTTTGCCGGCGCTTGTAGTCATCTCGTGCGTTTTGGCCTCAATATTACGAGCTTCTTTTTCTTTGAACATTGTGGTGAGTTGCGTAAGACGTTTATGCTCTTAATGCGCCGTGCTAATGGAGAGTTTGAATTTTCTCCATCAGGTTTTCTGCAGCCGCCTTGTAGTTTAAATGTTCGTTGTCGTGACCGGGTTCGATATCTTCGAAGAAGGTTGGCTTGCCGAATGTGACACGTATTTTTTGTCGAAATGTAAAGAAGCGGACATAGCCAGAGAAGAGAGTGCCTTCTATGAGTACGGGGATTACGGTTGCCCCTGTTTTGTGCGCCAGGAAGCTAACACCACCATGAGCCTCTCCCATGCCCTCTTCGTAGATACGTTTTCCTTCTGGGAAAATGCAGACACTTCTACCCTGGTGAAGTAGTTCTTCGTGTTGCTTGAGTGTTTCGGCATAGTTCTTGAGACCCTTTTTGATTGGGTATGAGCCAAAAAAAGCTTTAAAGAACGGACTGCCATAAAGGTATTTACCAATTGGTAGACGCCGCTCGTCGTAATATTTCGCTTCGATAGATACGAAATAGAGTGGCAACAGTTTAGACAAAAAAGGAACGGCGCTGACAACTGCAAGTGGATCCATCTGGCTTTTATGATTTGCGGCAAAAATAACACCAGTTTTTCTGTCGATGAGTTTGAGGTTTTCCCGACCACGAACTTCAAAACGAGCAAAAAGAAAAAGAGCCACTCGAAGTGGTA
>CAYMIB010000050.1:0-3895 GCA_964390475.1 uncultured Candidatus Saccharibacteria bacterium
TACGCTCACATCGACGCTCCAGGCCACGCCGACTACATCAAGAACATGATCACCGGTGCCGCTCAGATGGACGGCGCTATCTTGGTTGTTGCTGCTACCGACGGTGTTATGCCACAAACTCGAGAACACGTTCTCCTCGCTCGTCAGGTTGGTGTGCCAAAGATTATCGTCTTCCTCAACAAATGCGACATGGTTCCAGATAAGGAACTCATCGACCTCGTTGAAGAAGAAGTTCGAGATCTCCTCGACAAAAACAACTACGACGGTAAAAACACTCCTGTTATCCGAGGTTCTGGTCTTAAGGCCCTCGAAGCAAAAGACAATACAGATGAGTGGTCAATGAAAGTTCTTGAGCTCGTTAACGCACTCGATACCTACATCCCACAGCCTGTTCGTGAACTCGACAAGCCTTTCCTTATGCCTATCGAAGACGTTTTCTCTATCGAAGGTCGCGGAACTGTTGTTACTGGTCGTATCGAACGAGGTCAGGTTAAGGTCGGCGAAAACGTTGATTTGATCGGTCTCAAAGATACTGCCAAGACTGTTGTTACTGGTATCGAAATGTTCAACAAGTCTCTCCAAGAGGGTATGGCTGGCGACAACGCTGGTATTCTTCTCCGAGGTCTCAAGAAAGAAGATATTTCTCGAGGTCAGGTTATTGCAAAACCAGGTTCAGTTGTTCCTCATACTGAGTTCGAATCAGAAGTCTACGTTTTGAAGAAAGAAGAAGGTGGTCGCCACACTCCATTCTTCAAGGGTTACAAGCCTCAGTTCTACATCCGAACCACTGACGTTACAGGCGAGGTGACTTTGCCTGAAGGAACAGAAATGGTTATGCCAGGAGACACTATCACTTTCAAAGTTAAGCTCATTGCCCCAGTTGCTCTCGAGGAAAAACAGCGATTTGCGATCCGCGAAGGTGGAAAGACCGTCGGCGCTGGCGTTGTAACCAAGATTGTTGCATAATAGCGACTCAAAGCTTTTTGAAAAACATGGTCACCAAAACTACCGCAAAAGAAAAAAAGGAAAAGAAAGCGACCGCTTCAAAAAGCGCTGCAGCTGCTGGTATTTCTAAGCTCCGAATTCGCGTGCGAGCATACGAATACAAGATTCTTGATCTATCAGTAAAGCAGATCATCGACACTGCGCTTCGTTACGATGCCGAGATTGTCGGTCCGATCCCGCTTCCAACTGAAATCAAAAAGTACACCGTGAACCGCGCCGCGTTCGTTTACAAAAACGCTCGCGAGCAGTTCGAAATGCGAATTCATAAACGTCTGATCGACATTGTGAATCCGAGCCAGAAAATCATCGAAGCTCTGACAAACCTTAGTTTGCCTTCAGGTGTTTCGATCGAGGTGAAGATCATGTAGTTCAGTTCAAAAGTTCCCGGAAATTATACTGGCGCCGATTGCAGATCGATCAAATCGATCATCAATAAAATCGATGAAATTTATTCTTGCCAAAAAACTTCATATGACTCAGCTCTTTGCCGACAACGGTGAAGTTTTTCCGGCAACTGTTTTGCAGTCTGGCCCGCTTACCGTGACTCAGGTTAAAGGTAAAGAAAAAGACGGCTACGAAGCTGTTCAGATCGGTTTCGGTACTCGCAAAGAAAAGCGAGTTGGCAAGGCCGTTGCTGGCCACACAAATGGCGAAGGTAAAAAACTCGGCACATTTGCTCATCTTAAAGAATTCAAACTCTCTGAAGGAGAAACTAAAGCTGTCGGTGACAAAATCGACGTTTCAGTTTTTGCTCCGGGTGACAAAATCGAAGTCGCTGCGATTTCAAAAGGTAAGGGTTTCCAGGGTGTTGTAAAACGCCACGGTTTCGGCGGAGGTCCGCGAAGTCACGGTCAAAAACATTCTGAGCGTGAACCAGGTTCTATTGGTGGTGGTCTTCGAAACAAAGTTCCAAAAGGCATGCGTATGGCCGGCCGAATGGGTGGTGACCGCGTAACCGTCAAGAATTTGATGGTCCTTAAGATCGACGCTGAAAACAACCAGATCGTTGTTAGCGGTGCCGTTCCAGGTCGCCGAGGTACGCTTGTCGAAGTTCGCGGCTAATCTAGAAAACAGTCAAACCCTTCAAAAACATGAAAGAGTCAATCATCTACAACACCAAAGGTAAAGAAGTCGGAAAGTACACACTTCCGGAAGATGTTTTTGGTGCACCGTGGAATGCCGACCTCGTTCATCAGGTTGTTCAAGCTCTTCAGACTTCTATCCGCAAAACTGTTGCTCACGTAAAAGAACGTGGCGAAGTTCGAGGTGGAGGTAAAAAGCCTTGGCAGCAGAAGGGAACTGGCCGCGCTCGTCACGGTTCTAGCCGATCTCCGATCTGGGTTGGTGGAGGTGTTACTCATGGCCCTACAAACGAAAAGAATTTTGATCGAAAGATCAACCAGAAAATGAAAACTAAGACTCTTTACACTATGCTTTCTCGAAAACATAAACAGGGCGAAGTGATCTTTATCGACTCTCTTTCAATGTCTACTCCAAAGACTAAAGAAGCAAAAGAAATTCTTGGCTCAATCGGCAAGATCGAGGGTTACAAAACTTTGGCTTCAAAGAAAAAGAACGCGCTTTTAGTTGCTCTAGATAGCAAGAACGAAGCGGTTGAAAAAAGTTTCCAAAATTTCGGTAACGTCGAAGTCGCTGAAGCTCGTAACCTAAGCCCTCTTTCTCTCGCAACATACAAATATGTTATGTTTGTGAACCCAGAGAAATCCGTTGCAAGTATTTCTGGCAAACTCAGCAAATAATCTCAACAAATTTAATAAAAACCATGGGAATTTTTAGCAAAAAAATAGAAGAAGCAAAAGAGCCAAAGAAGGCGGCTTCTGAGGTGGTAAAAACCGCTCCTAAAAAAACTGTCAAAAAAGCGGACAAGGTTTCTGTTGCTAAAAATCCTGCCCAAGTTAGTGGAAAAACTGTTGCTCACAATGCAGTAATCCTTGGCCCAAGAATTACCGAAAAGGCGACCATGAAAGCAGACAAAGAAAACGTCTTTGTTTTTGAAATTACTCAGGACGCAACAAAACAAAAAGTTCGAAAAGCGGTTTCTGCAATTTACAATGTTGTGCCGGTCAAGGTTTCGATTGCAAGAAATCCAAGCAAAACAGTTTTCTCTCGAGGTCGAATGGGAACTCATTCAGGAGTAAAGAAAGCTTACGTTTACCTTAAGGAAGGTGACAAGATCGAAATTGTATAATCGCGCGACACCAAACCGAAATTTATTTTAAAACCATGAAACGATATCGACCAACAACCCCATCACGACGAAACATGACAACTGCCTCATATCGGCAGGTGATTACCGCTAGCGAGCCACACAAAGCGCTTACACATGGTTTCAAACGAGCGATGGGTCGCAACAATTTTGGCCGAATCACCATGAACCACAAAGGTGGTGGCCACAAACGCCTTTACCGAGAGATTGATTTTAATATGAACAAAATCGGCGTTCCGGGCACAATCGTTTCTGTTGAATACGATCCAAACCGAACTGGTTTCATTGGCCTTGTGAACTACAAAGACGGCGACAAGCGATATGTCCTGATTCCAAAAAATGTTAAACCAGGTCAGGAAATTATTTCTTCTCCAACCGCGCCGATTACTCCCGGCAATCGTCTTCCAATCAAAGACATTCCACTTGGTACTTTTATTTATAACGTTGAAGTCAAAGCTGGTGGTGGCGCCAAAATGGTTCGCTCAGCCGGTAACTTTGCCGAAATTATTGCAAAGGACGCAGGTTTCGCTCACGTCAAACTACCTTCAACCGAAGTTCGAAAGGTTAGCGAACTTGCATGGGCAAGTGTCGGTGAAGTTTCAAACGACGAAAACCGCCTTGTTCAGCTCGGAAAAGCTGGTCGTAGCCGATGGTTGGGTATCC
>CAYMIB010000051.1:0-3858 GCA_964390475.1 uncultured Candidatus Saccharibacteria bacterium
GTCTGACATGCTACGATTATACAACTAAACATGCGGCGACCCACTTCCCGAAACATCCGATTTATTGTTGGTATAGACGAGGCCGGGCGAGGGCCTTTGGCGGGGCCAGTTGCGGTCGGGGCGGTGGTGGTGAAGGGAGGTCGGAACCATCCTCTTTTCAAAGTCGCTAAAGACTCAAAGCAGCTTTCTGCCGTTCAGCGCGAAGAAATTTTTAAAGAAATTCAGGTAGCCCAAAAAGCTGAGACACTTGATTTTTCAGTTTCGCTCGTATCTGCAAAAATCATCGACGAAAATGGAATTGTGTTTGCAATTCGCCGGGCGATAAAAAATTGTTTGAATAAACTCAACGTGCCGCCGCATCAGACACATGTTTTGCTCGATGGCAGCCTGCACGCACCCGATCATTTTCTTTTTCAGGAAACAATTATTCGTGGCGACCAAAGCGAGCCGATAATCAGCCTAGCTTCGATTGCTGCAAAAGTGACTCGTGACCGAAAGATGGTTCAAATGGCGCGCGAATATCCTGCATATGGTTTCGAAATCCACAAAGGCTACGGCACGCTTTTGCATAGACAAAAGATCAAAAAACATGGACCAAGTGAGGTGCATAGAAGGAGTTTTTTGAAAAACCTGCGGTAGGTTGACAAAACCACCATTTACTGTATTATATTCTTCAGATGGGCTCTGTTGTGAGTCCTAAAAAACGCTCTTTGAAGGGAGTTACGATGTCTCATAAACCGTTGTCACGCTTTGTGGCCATCATGGCGTTTCGTCGCCGAGATGACAAGATCGACTTTTTGGTTTTTGACTGGAGGGAGGATCGTAACGGCATACCGGGGGAGACGGCTGAACAGCAGATGGTCCGTCTCTTGAAGGAAAACGAACGTCGACGCGCATCCTACAAGTTCCCGGGAGGTACGGATCGCGAGCATCCTGAGGATCAGGATGAGTTTTATACCGGCGCCCGCGAGTTTTTTGAGGAGACAGGGATTCCGATGGATGCAGAGGTTCTGCGCGAATCGGCACTTCATGTCTTCGAAGAAGAGAAGTCCAATGACCGCGGAAACCGGTGGCTGGTCGACTTCATCCTTTTAGATGCAACCTCGATCTGGGAGTCATGGCGACCGTATATCAAGAACCGCGAGCCGTTGCGAATCGACAGAACTCCCGGTAGGAAGGATGAGATCATCGGTTTGCCGGTCTGGGTTCAAGCTGATGAGTTGGACGACAGCATCTTCCACAGTCACCAGAAACCGCTTAGGTCGGCATTCTGGCGCATCTGTCCTCGAACACAACAAGAACCACCGTCGGCAAACGCAGTCACCCAATCTACAGAGACTGGTGGATCACCTTCCACCAAGTCTGAGGAACTCTTCACCTGAACCTCTTTATGGTGTCACAAGCCCGCGTGCAGCAATGCGCCGGGCTTTTTTCTTGTCTGGATGGCGAAATCTTGCCTAAATCCACCTTTTATGTATAATGCTGGGACTATGGTAGTACGAATGCGAAGCACCCGAAGCCACACCGGTAACCGCCGGTCACATCACGCCCTCAAGGCACGCGGTTTTGCCCTTTGCGCAAACTGCAAAGCTCCGGTCATGAAGCACACAGTCTGTGCTAACTGCGGTCAGTACAAAGGCCGAAAAGTCATCGACATGGAAGCCGCTCTCAAAAAGAGCACTAAAAAAGCCCAGAAGTCTGAAGCAAAATAATTGCCGGACGTCGCGCCGCCAGCCGGACTGACGACAGACTGATCGGAAATAAACATGCACGAGTAGCGCAGTTTCCAGGTTCGCAGTAGAATGTGTGAAGACCGCATGGCAAATCGGCACCTTTCAAGATCAATAGTTGTTCAGTCACTTTTCGAGACTGATTTCAATAATAATAAAAGCGAAGGAGAAGCGCTGGCTGTCCTTCGCCGTAACACAGAAGAATTCGCTCCAGGAACGGGCGATTTTTCATTTACCGAAGGTTTACTCAGAAATGTTTTAAAAAAGTCGCCGGACCTCGACAAGATAATTACCAAAGCCGCACCCGACTGGCCTATCGATAAAATTTCTGTCATCGACCGAAACATTTTGCGCGTCGGTCTCTACGAACTCATTTTTGCTGATCACAAAGAAGTCCCACCGAAAGTAGCGATCAACGAAGCGATTGAAATTGCCAAAACATACGGTGGCGAAACCAGCAGTAAATTCGTAAACGGCGTTCTCGGTGCGGTCTACAAAGAAATGGGCGAGCCGGGTAAGAACGAAACTTCAAAAAAAAAGAGACCTAAAGATATTCCGGACAGCGAAGCGCCACTTCAGCGACTCGGCGGTGCGGTTGTATACGCTCTCCATGAAGGTGACATTTATCTTGCGCTTGTTCACGATGTTTTTGGTCACTGGACCTTGACCAAAGGCAAACTCGAGCCGGATGAAGCCGAAGAAGCTGGTACGACAAGGGAAGCCAAAGAAGAGATTGGTCTCGATATCGTGATCAAAGAAAAACTTGGGCAGAATGAATACATTGCGTATCATCCGGAGGACGGAAAAAAACGAAAGCGCGTCATGTATTTTTTGGCCGAAGCGCCGTTTGGCGAGCTCAAACTCGAAGAAGGCAACGGTGGCCTCGACGATGTGAAATGGTTTAAACTCGCCGACATCCTCGACCTCAATTTTTATAACGACATCCTGCCGATTGTTACGAAGGCGATCAATATTTTGTTGAAGAAGTAGAGCATAAAACCTCGTGTTGGGTTGGTGTATTATTATGGGTATATGAAAAAATATTTATTTTTTGTTGTGGTTTTATTCTGCGGTTTTGCCTTTAATGACGTCCAAGCAGAAAGTCCAGTTTTTGACTTTAAAAACGATTTAACAATCGGGAGTACGGGTGGGGATGTTGCTGCGCTTCAGGAATGGCTTGAGTCTAAAGGTTATCTCACAATGCCTCCAGGCGTTGCTCGTGGATATTTGGGGCCACTTACTCGAGCGGCGTTGGTGAAATTCCAGATTTCTCAAGGTATTGTGCCGCCAGCTGGTTATTTTGGTCCTGTGACAAGAGCTAAGCTAAAGCAGTTAGCTATAGTTAATCCTGAAGTGGTTGATACTGGATGGAAAACATACAAAAATAATGAGTATCTTTTTAAATTAGATTATTCATCAAAACTTACTCCTGTCGAAAGAGATTCTCCGCCAAATATAATTGGATCGCCAGAATGGGTAGTTGGGTTTAGAAAAAGTATTGACACAGGATGGACTGAGGACATAAAGGTCATCTTTTATGATGAAAAAGCGCCGCAAAAACTACTTGGCGGCGAATCAATAAGGATTAATGGCAACAGGGCTTTTAAAAAGGAAACGGTCTATGATGACCTACTAATTGGTGGTTACTCGACCTTGCCTATTACGTTGTTTCGTATACCGCTAGAAGACGGGGATTTGGTGGTTGTTGTATTTAATGGAGAGTCTGTTGAAGACAAAACATTGTCAACTTTTCTTTCAAGTTTTGGCACCTTTGACACCCCTGAAACAAGAATTACTCCAGACACAATTTCCGTAGCTAAAAAAGGCGTGACTTATTCTCAGAATATACAAGCCGAAGGCTTTTCCGGCTATATGAAGTGGGAATTAATTGATAGTTCACTGTCATCAGTACTGGCGATTCACACTGCGCCACCATTACCAGTGTGTGTAGCAATTTTAATGGCTGATGGCCTCGTACCACCTGGTTGCGGGAGAGTTGAGACATACAATGCTTCAATTGTTGGTCGGATAGATACAAGTGGTACTTATGATTTTACAGTAAGAGCTTCTGATGATGACAGATCAGTGACGAAGAAGTACACACTTGTAGTTACTGACTAGTTTTTCT
>CAYMIB010000052.1:0-3591 GCA_964390475.1 uncultured Candidatus Saccharibacteria bacterium
ACTACGAACACATCGATGTCCACTCACACCTCAATTCTGAGCAATTCGACGTTGATAGGGAGGAGATAATTGCTCGACTCAAAAAAGAGAAAATCGCAACGATTACGGTTGGCACGACGGTCGCGGATTCACGGCAGGCGATTGCTCTGGCTGAAAAGTACGAACACCTTTTTGCAACGGTCGGAATTCATCCAAATCATGAATGGACCGAAGAGGATTTTACTGAACTCGACCAACTCGCGGCTCACCCAAAAGTGGTGGCGATAGGTGAATGCGGCCTAGATTTTTTCCGGTCAGGAAAAGATGACGAGACCAAGCTTCGCCAAGGTCAGGCCTTTGCTCGACATATTGAAATTGCTCTCAAACACGACAAGCCGTTGATGATTCATTGTCGCGCCGCGTACGATGAAGCGCTTAGTATCATGAAAGCCTTCAAAACAGATCATGAACTTGGTGACCGACTCCGCGGCAACCTCCATTTTTATGCTGGCAATCTTGAAATGACAAAAAAATTCATGGCCACTGACCACGGAATCCATTTCACTTTTTCCTTCGACGGACCAATCACTTTTGCCCGCGACTATGATGAAGTCATAAAATTTCTACCAGCAGACCGAATCATGTCTGAAACCGATGCGCCGTTTGCGGCCCCAGTGCCATTTCGCGGCAGACGAAATGAACCAGGTTATGTAAAAGAAATTGTTAAAAAAATTGCCGAGATCCGTGGCGAAGATTTGGTAGCAATCAAAAAAACTTTAGTTTCAAATGCGAATAGGGTATTCGGTCTCGCTTAGCGACTGAGCTTAAGGATAGAATCCACAACTTCAGGAAGTTCCAGACAGGATTCCTCTTCATCTACTGCCCCGGAAAAATGTTTCATATTATGTTTCTCGATAATGTCAGCGCCAAGTTTTTCCTTTAAGGTGTCGGCCCGATCGAGGGGAACGAATGGATCGTCATCTGAAACAATATCGACGAACCCGCGAGCTTGAGATTTAATTTTTTCAAAATCAATAGCGGTTGTGAAGAAATTTTTGAGTTCTTTGAAACCGAGATCGTCAGTGAATCCAGCAACAAAAACTACGCCCCCGATTTTCTTCTCGTCAGGCAGAGTTTCAAGATATCGCATGATCGTGATGCAGCCGGCACTATGACCTATGAAATAGGTATTCTCATCGACATCGCCAGCTACTTCTTTTAGTTTTGGTAACCACTTCGCAAGGTTTGGCTCGTCGGTGTCTGGCATGGCAGGCACCACAACCTCAAAACCATTTTTCTCGAGTTCACTTTTTACATACGGATACCAACAGTACTCCGGGCTTCCGCTCCAACAGTGAACGATAATTATTTTTTTCATGTAAATATTTTACCAGAAAGTCTTATGTGCGGCGGAAAGACGCAACGGCATTGACAAGTCCGTGAATAAAGTTTACTTTATTTGTGGATTTGAATTGTTGTTCATTCAAACACAAGGCACAACTTACACAGAAAGGATTTCTAGTGACAGTTGCAGATCGTAGGAGACCGCGCGTGACAGATAAATCGAAAGTGCCCAATGGGCCAATCGGGAAACCGAAAGCACAAGACGGGGATCAAAAAGAACCAAAAAAAGGGGTGAAACGAATTGGTATCGTTGTCGTTCCTGGTCGCGTTCCGGTGGTTCCGCCACCGACACTGCTCGATGTGTTGATTTCAGAGATCGAAGGTAACCCATCAGACAAACACGCAACTGAAGGGCAAGTCGACCCAAAGCTGGTTGTCGTTAACCGACGGCCGCTGATACGCCAGTACCCCGAAGGTACTGAACCACTGTTTCCGGACCTGTTTGTTTTTGGGCCACCTCAGTATCACTCCAATCGGATTGTCTTCTGCAATCTTCATGGTCGAGAGATCAAAGAAGTGAAAGGGATGGGTGGCCTGTCGTGGACTTCTACCAAGCGTGAAGAGATTCTCAGAACCATCACCGAAAGCGGGCTCATTAAGAGATGTATGGGTTTCGACGACATGATCGCAATCGAAGGACGCAGTGGTCGTTTCTTTAACCAACCTGTGGGCAAACGGAGCCTGCCTTGCTGGAGGGGTGCAGCCAGAGAGCTGGCCAAACCCACGAACATTTTTGTCCCACTGCTTTTTGAGATAATCAACCAGTGGGGTGAAAGTACGGTCGGCAAGACATGGTTACCGCTCGACAGCCGGCATCTCGATGTGCCCATTCCATGCTTTGCCAACATCTAGGCAATTATGCCTTAACAACCCGGTTTGACCTCAGGTCACCGGGTTTTTTCTTTGTTTTTCCTTCACACAAAACAGCCAAAAACGGCCCAAAAACCCATATATTGCCAATGAAAAGGCTATATGATAGTCTTTCAGGACTTAAACGAAATAGAAAAATTTAAAGTTTCTTAAGTTATTTTTTAACACCAAACTGCATACTAGGAAAGGTATTCGTATGAAAGCCACAGAACACAAAGAAACAGGAGAAAAAATGCACATCTATGAGGTGTCTTTTTTGATCGTACCAACCGTGTCAGAGGATAAGGTTGCGGACGAATTTGGAGCAATCCGAAGCGAATTTGAGGCAGCCGGCGCCACAATGATCGCTGAAGGGTTCCCAACGCCTACTCTTCTTGCCTACATCATGGAGCGAACTGTTGATTCAAAGAAGCAAAAATTCACTGACGGCTACTTTGGCTGGGTGAAGTTTGAACTTCCTGTGGCTTCTCTTTCGAATATCAAGCAATTACTCGACAAGAGACAAAATGTCCTCCGTCATCTCATCATCAAGACTGTTCGAGAAAACACTATGTATTCGGCAAAATTGCCAGAATCTACTTTGAAAAATGGTGAAAAACCAGAAGGTGAAACTGAACTCGAAAGTGGAGTAGTAGCGGCGGAAAGTAAAATTGTCTCAGGAAAGGAAATTGATAAAAGCATCGACGCTTTGGTTATCAGCTAGTAAAAAGTTCTTAAATAACTCCAAATAAATATGTATTTAAATAAAGCATTGGTAATCGGCAACTTGACCCGAGATCCGGAAGTCAAAGCTTTGCCGTCTGGTGTTAATGTTACAAGTTTTAGTGTCGCAACTAACCGAGTTTGGACAGATAAAAATGGCGCCAAACAAGAAAATGTTGATTTTCACAACATTGTGGTTTTTGGTAAGCAGGCAGAAAACGTTGGCAAGTATTTGAAGAAGGGAAGTTCCGTTCTCGTCGAAGGCCGAATGCAGACCCGTTCTTGGGATGCAACTGACGGAACCAAGAAATATCGAACCGAAATCATTGCTGACCGAGTTCAGTTTGGTCCTCGCTCAGGTGGGGCCTCGAGTGCTGGCGGTGCTTCGTCTGGTGCTTCAGGTGCGTCATCTGCCGGCTCAAAAGGTGGAAAGGCAGACAAGGTTGACACTGCCGAGCAAATTGATACCATTGAGTACCCGTCAGAGGATATTAACCCTGAGGACATCCCGTTTTAGTTAAAAGAGTCCAGAAATAAATAAAATTTAAAATTATAAATCCATGAAACAGTGCTTCTTCACTCAAAACAATATCAAATACGTCGACTATAAAGATGTCGATATTTTGAAGAAATTCC
>CAYMIB010000053.1:0-3539 GCA_964390475.1 uncultured Candidatus Saccharibacteria bacterium
ATGCCAGCCAGGAAAACCCACACCCCAAGGCGACGACCATTCTTGCTGACGTTTTTCGCCGCTACTTTCCGGAGGTGAAAACTTCCAAACGGCAAAGTCGGTTGGGTTTTTCTTTTCATGATTTTTCAAAACTCGTGCGCCTTCTTCTTGATTTGCAAGGTCTATATTCCCAAGCTTGCCGTAATCTTTGAAAAGGGAAGAGTCAAAATATACACCGTCTGAAGTTTTGTATACCAAACCCTTTTTTTCTAGTTTTTGAATAAGCTCGATCTGCTCTGGTATATGGTCAGTGGCTTTCGGAAAAAGAGTTTCCTCGATATCAACGTTTATTTTTTTTAAATCCTCAAAAAAAGCCTCAGTATAAAAATTTACAATTTCGGTGGCAGTTTTGTGTTCTTTGGCGGCCTCGATCTCGACTTTGTCTCGTCCTTGGTCGGCATCGCCCGTCAGATGACCGACATCTGTAATGTTAATGACTTGTTTTACCGAAAAGCCAAGATACTTAAAAGCTCGTTTAATAGTGTCGGCAAAAGTGTAGGCTCGAAGGTTTCCGATATGAGCGTAGTTGTAGACGGTTGGACCGCAATGATACATTCCCACCTGACCTTTTTTGATCGGCTGAAATTCTTGAGTCTTTCTTGAAAGAGAATTGTAGAGCTGCATGGCAGTATAATAACATTTTTTCTTTTCAAGCCGATTGACTCTGCCTCGGGGCTTTGAGACAATGTTTATACAAATGTCGGAAGGCCGAAAACGATTAACTCTTGCAATTACCACTCTCCTCGTCGTAGGAGTTTCTTTTTTTGTTGGTTTTGGATTGGGAATAAATCGGGCCGATGAGACGGTGAGTCCAGTATCGATTGTAAACTCCAACACCCCATCTGAATTAAATGTTGACTTCGGTCCGTTTTGGAAAGCTTGGAAAGCGGTAGATGAAAAATTTGCTCCAAGCGCAACATCGACAGTTGATTTACCGACGAACCAAGAACGAGTCTGGGGAGCAATCAGCGGCATGGTTGATTCTCTGGGCGACCCTTACACCATTTTCCTACCACCAGAAGAAGCCAAAATTTTTGAAAGCGACATTGCCGGCAACTTTGAAGGAGTTGGAATGGAAATCGGCATTCAAGACGACGTTCTGACAGTCATTTCTCCTTTAAAAGGAACACCAGCTTTTCGAGCCGGCATAAAATCAGGCGACAAGATCATTAAAATCGACGAAACCTCAACCGACAAACTAAACACTGACCAAGCCGTTCGACTTATTCGAGGTAAGGGCGGAACTAAGGTTAAGCTAACAATTATTCGTGACGGTTTAGACAAACCGCTTGAAATTTCAGTCACTCGCGCTGTTATCGACATTCCTACCTTAGACGCCGCAATGCGATCAGACGGTATTTACGTTATCCATCTCTATAGTTTCTCTGCCAATTCTCCAGATTTGTTCCGCACTGCGCTCCGGGAGTTCGTCCGAACTGGTGGCGACAAACTGATCCTCGACCTGCGTGGTAACCCGGGCGGTTTCCTCGAGGCTTCAGTAGATATGGCAAGTTGGTTCTTGCCGGCTGGCACACCAATCGTTCGGGAGTCTTACCGTGACAACCGCGAAGAGTTGGTTCATCGCAGTCGAGGCTATCATATTTTTGGAGACAATCTAAAGATGGCAATTCTCATAGACAAAGGCTCAGCTTCGGCTTCAGAAATTTTAGCTGGTGCATTGTCCGAGCACGGAGTAGCCACTTTGGTTGGAGGGACTTCTTTCGGAAAAGGCTCCGTCCAAGAATTGGTCAAAATCACCCCTGACTCATCCCTCAAGGTGACGATTGCTCGTTGGCTGACTCCAAACGGTTTGTCGATATCAGAAGGCGGCTTGAAGCCAGACGTCGCTGTTGAAATCACCGCCGATGACGCAAAAAAGGGAAGCGACCCACAGCTTCGGGCGGCAGTTGAGCTTCTCCTTAAAAAGTGATACAGTCTGAGTCTTAAAATAAAAATCATGAAAGTTATATTCACCCACGACGTACCAAAAATCGGCAAAAAGCATCAGATTAAAAACGTTTCTGACGGTTACGCTGTCAATTTCCTTTTTCCAAACAAACACGCCATTTTGGCAACTCCAGAAGCTGAGCGAAATGTGGAAAAAATGAAAATCATTCAAGACGCTGAGCGCAAAATTCAGCACGACCTTTTGCTAAAGAATCTCGATTCGATCGGCAAAACCACTCTCACCATTTCCTCAAAAGCTAACGACAAGGGTCATCTTTTCTCTGGAATTCACAAGGAGCAAATCATTGCCGAGCTAAAAACCCATGCCCACCTCGAGGTTCCTGTTGACTTCATTCATTTGGACAAGCCAATCAAAGAAATTGGTTCTCACAAAGTAACTATTGGTTCAGAAGGGAAGAGTGCGACGCTTGCAGTTGAGGTTTTGGCCGCTTAGTAGAAAATGTAGTTTAAATATTAAAACCCCCACAGTACTTCCGTGGGGGTTGGTTGACTTCTTGCTCTTGTTCGATCAGGACTGCCAGAGACACCACCTGAGACGAAGGGCCATTCCTCTGGCGTAAGAGTCGTACAGACTCTGCATGTCGGCAAGAGTGTCACAGACCAGGATCTTTTCTCCAAATCCTTGGCTATAAACCCCAACCACCTTCTGTCCTTCGGACAAGAACGGCATTGTTGTTGGGCGGTTGTATGGAGCCCCGGTCAGTGGCTTGAGTTCCTCAAGCTTTGGCTCCTTGTGAGGAATAACTTCGATGTCAGTTGTTCCTCCGAACCCGGCCACCACCTCATCGGCTAGACCAGATTGAATAATAGCCTCGTACCAAAACTCAGGGTATCCACCGCAAGCCTTCTTCACCTTGTCGATGTTTGCATTCCAGCTTTCCTTTGAGGTGCTGGTCCGCATAAGAGCAACCACTTCGTCTTGTTCCATGAATGACTCTTGTTCTGATGGTTGTTTGGCCTCAGACTCGTCTTCGTTGAGATCAGGTTCTCCCTTCGGGGATTCTGTTGCTAAATAGACTGCAAAAAGAATGCCGAACACGACAGAGCCAATCGGGAACACCCCCTTCATGTTGAATAGAAGGATGCTGGTAAAGTAACTCGACGCTCCAACAGTGACTCCCCACATGACGGCACGAGAAATTTTCACGAAATACCCCTTTCTGTGGTTTGTTTCGCTTAGTTCAAAGGACAACTTCCTCTGCCTGATATAATAACATATTAATTGCACATGTCAAGAACAATGGAGACAGCAAAAAACCGCTCAGTGCGGTTCTTTTGTTTGGCTAAGAGCTACCCAATGTGCACGATTTTCTTTCTTTTTGTTGAGTTGTCGAAGTGAGTTCGGCGGGTTTCGGTGAGGGTGACCTTGCCTTCCTTTAGGGCATACAGAGTGTGGTCGCCGCCCATGCCAACGTTTCGGCCGGGGAGGACGTCGGTGCCACGCTGACGGACAACAACAGCGCCCGCTTGTGCGAACTCGCCGCTATTTACCTTGATTCCAAGGTATTTTGGATTTGAATCCCGACCGTTTT
>CAYMIB010000054.1:0-3499 GCA_964390475.1 uncultured Candidatus Saccharibacteria bacterium
TCATCAAGCTTTCCACCAGTAGAAACACATTTGTTGTATTCCTCTTCACCGGTAGTGATGGTAACACCGTTGCTGTTAACCACAGCTTGGCCTTTTATTGGGTTTTTAGATTCTGTTTCAAAAGCCTTAACTGCGGCTTCAGACTCAACTTTTGCTAGTTTCAACTCTGCACGAGCTGAAGCGAGTAATTTTACGCTAGCGTCAGTTTCGATACCTTGTTCCTCTAGTTTTTCAAGACGAGATTCAACTCGATCAGCCAAAGTTGAAATTCTTTCGAAAATTGCATCGAGGTTTAGAACCACACGCTTGAAGTAGTTACCGTACATAGCGTGGAAGTTTGATGCGAAGCCACGAGGGGTGGTTGGTTTTACTTCACCAGAGTCTTTGGTTTCTTTTGTTTCACCAGGACCGATTTTTCCTTCGGTGATTATTTTTCCTTCGATCATTTTCTGCTCAAGAATTTTCTTGGCATCAACTGAGGCTTGGGTAAAGTTCATTATTTTTCGAAGGCCCATTTGAAAAGCTTCTTCGCTAGCTTTTATACAAGCAAGTTTCTTTTCTTCGGTAAGGCCATCACATTTTGCGATCTGAGCTTTGTATATTGCTTCGAGCTCAGCCTTTGTCTTTACATCAATATTTATTGGATAGACGATTGGAACTGCGAGTTTGCCGTTGGCGTCAACTTTAATAGTAGTTCCTGTTGTTGTCTTTACTGGTTCGCCGTAACCTGGAGCGTATCCGGTTTCAGCTCGAACAACCGAACTGAAAAGAAATGCGCCGGCAATAATAGCGAAAGCAGAGATTTTAATAAATTTTTTCATAATATTTTTTATCCTGATAAATCCTTAATTCATCTTAATTCATAATGTTGGAACTAAACCAAAGACGTACTGCCTAATATTGTATTACATGGCTTAAAATATAAGAAAGTTTTTATTCACTTTTAACAAAAACTGCCAGGATTTCCTCCGGACAGTTTTGTGTTCGATGATTCAATTTTCTGAACACCGGAGGGCTAGTTTTCCTCAGTCGCTATTTCTGCTACTTCAGGGACGGACGTTGGGTTTGTAGACGTAGTATTTGAACCCGAGCTTCGTCGTAGTCCAGGGTCAATACTGTTGTTTGCCTGGTTTAACTTTCTAAGAGCAGACTTTAGGTATTCTCTGGCCTGGTCGATGTTTTCAAAGGTGTCGGTGAATGGTGTGCCGTTTGTTCTGATTCCGTACATGAGTAACGCAACTTCCTCTATAGGGGTTGGATTTATGTACACAACGGTGCCAAGAACACAGCGTCTTGAGTCTATTGTCATAAGAGTTCCGCCATTTTCCAGACACTGGTTGTAAGCTTCCTCGCTGGTTACGAGACTAATGCCATTGTCGTTCCAGACAATTTGACTCCAAGTTCGACCGCCTTCTCGTCGTTCTCGTACATAATTCGCTCTTGCCTCATCTGTAAATTCCTTTGCCATTCTTAGGTTTTCGCGGGCTTCAGCTAGCAAATCTTCAGAGATCGAAACATCAACACCGTCGTCACTGAGTTCTTCCAGCATGTCCTCGATTTCGTGAGCAAACCGTGTTCTGTTTTCGTACACAGAGTCCAGGTTAGGGATGACTCTGTCTATGTATGAAATAAAATAATCTGGAATAGGGTTTATTCTGTCGCCAGTTGTGCCGGTTGTTCCTCCGCCATGGGAAGAATCGGTTTCGATGGTTTTGCCCTTACTCTTTTTGTTTGCCTTGTTTATTTTTTGTAAACATTTTGCCTTTTGTTTTTTGCTGTCGAGTTTCATGCAACGAGCTTTCTCGGTTTTTGAAGACACCTTTGTTTTGCTGCCCTCAATAGTCTTAGCCTCAACCAAACCAAAACTGCTAAAAAACAGAGCCGTAATCATTAACATCGGAATACCAAAACGTATAAATTTTTTCATGAATATTAAATAAAACTAAATGATAAATAATAATAAATACAGAGTCGAAAAAACAGCACAATCAATAACAGAAACGGGTTACTACTAATAGTATTACAGAACCCCTGGGGCGTGGGAAGTTACGTAGGGTTTTATTTCGGGTTCCTATTTATTAGGAAATTTTTCTTTGTAGGCTTTTTGACCCTTTTGGAAGGCGGCGACGGCGTCGGCCTTTGGCATGAAACCTTTGACTTCGACGACTTTATTTTGAAGTTTCTTGTAGGTTGAGTAGAAGTGTTCGATTTCTTTAATCGTGTGTGGGTTTATATCTTTAAGATCTTTTGTGTCGGTCCAACGAGGATCATCCACTGGAACCGCGATGATTTTGGCGTCAGAGTCTCCAGAGTCGATCATGTCCATGATGGCGACTGGGCGAGCGCGGACGAGGATACCTGGAAGCAAAGGGAAAGAAGTCAAAAGAATAACATCGACAGGATCGTTGTCATCCCAGAGGGTTTGCGGAATAAAGCCGTAGTCAAAAGGAAAATCCTGAGCAGTGTGGGCCACTCGGTCTAGGGCGATCATGCCGGTTTCTTTGTCGACTTCATATTTATTTTTTGATCCTTTATTGATCTCGACAATAACGTTCATTTTTTCGTCAGTGCCGGGTGTGATGTCATGCCATAGATTCATGTTTTTGATTTGGAGATTTATTTTTTAATTTTACCGAAACTTTTTTCTAAATTTATTTTGAATCTGCCGAATCCGCGCTTGCAGTCGCGCCCGCGTTTGCGTCACCTTGGGCGATTTGTTCACCTTGAGCAGACTGAATGTCGATTTTCCAGCCAGTGAGTTTGGCGGCGAGGCGGACGTTTTGGCCACCTTTACCGATAGCCAGAGATTGCTGGTCTTCGGTTACAGTTACTTTTGCAATTTTTTCAGTTTCGTTTATTTCAACAGACAAGACTTTGGCAGGGGATAGAGCGTCTTCGACGAATTTTTTCTGGTCAGTTGACCATTCGATTATATCAATTTTTTCTCCGCCGAGTTCGCTCATGACGGTAGTAACACGCACGCCACGCTGACCAACCATTGAACCAACTGGGTCAATGTGACTGTCGTTTGAAGCGACGGCGATTTTGGTTCTAGAACCGGCTTCGCGGGCAACGGCTTTAACGGTGACTGTACCCGAGCTAATTTCCGGAGTTTCAGTTTCGAAAAGTTTTTCGAGGAATTTTGGATGAGCACGGGAAAGTCGGAGGAAAATGCCGCGAGGGGATTCTTCAACTTTGTAGAGGTAAGAACGAACGCGTTCGCCCTGAGTGTAGCGCTCGCCAGGGATCTGGTCTTCGTAAGAAAGCATACCGGTGGCGCGGCCCATGTCGACAAAAATATTGCCGCGTTCAATGCGCTGAACAGTTCCGCTCACGATTTTGCCTTCTTGTTCGCCGTATTCTTTCAAAACCGCAACCTTCTCAGCCTCGCGGATTTTCTGGATGATGACTTGCTTTGCGGTTTGAGACGCAATGCGGCCGTAATCTTCTTTATTGTCGAGAGGGAAGATGATTTCGTCGCCGAGTTTGGCGTCGCGTT
>CAYMIB010000055.1:0-3381 GCA_964390475.1 uncultured Candidatus Saccharibacteria bacterium
TGTGGGCGATAGAGGACTCGAACCTCTGGCATCAACAACGTCAATGTTGCGCTCTACCAACTGAGCTAATCGCCCGTAAGAACTCGGCTTAATTTACCAAAACAGCTAATCGCCCGTGAGAACTCGGCTTAATTTACCAAAACAGCTAATCGCCCTCGACTCACTTGTCGTAGTAATGTACCTAAAAATAAACAGAAACTCAAGCTAAAATCACAAACACCGACCTGCCAACTAAGGCTGAACGAGAGAGTTAATTACAGGGATAGTTAATTATTTTTCTTAAAAATACCTACAAACGGATTGTAATTCACCTCTTCCGGACGATCAATTTTGTCTTCACCTTCTACGCGCTTTACCCAATTTGTAAACCAGACAGTAAAAGGAGTTGCGACTATTTCATATAAAACCTTAAAAAGATAGACTCCTCCGCCCAACACAAGTAATTCTTTGGCAGGTAAAACCCCGGTAAAGGCGATCAGAATAACGACAACAGTATCAACCCCTTCACCAACAACTGTAGAAAGCACGAATCTCCACGCTTGCTTGAAGCCGCGTTTCCCATTCGCCCAATATTTCATTTTACTCATCACAAAACTATTGCAAAATTCACCGAGCAAGTAAGCGACAAAACTACCAATCGCCAAACGTGGGGCCAATGCAAAAATTCTTTCAAATGCCGCTTGGTCCTGCCAAAATTCAGGAAAGGGCAACTTCTGAGCAAGAAGAATGAAAAATACATAAACTAATGTACACAAAAAACCCGTCCAGATTATCCTTCGACTGCGAGTATATCCATAAACTTCAGTGAGAATATCTCCAAAAATAAAACTGATTGGAAAAACGATAACACCAGCTGGAGCTACGAACCATCCAATCTCGATAAATTTTGCCGAAGAAAGTATGTTACTCAAGATCAAAACCGTAACAAACAAGCCGGTAAAAATACTAAATAATTTAAACTCCTTACTCTGAGGGATTGGATCCATAATATAAATTATAACACTGCGGAAGTGAGAGGATTCGAACCCCTGATACCCTTGCGAGCATGCCACTTTTCGAAAGCGGTGCATTCGACCACTCTGCCACACTTCCCCGCGTCGAGCTTCAAATATACTATTTTTCCGAGTTTTTTGCAGTTTTCTCAAAAAGTGTTAGAATTTCCCAGTTTCCTGCAGTTTCAGGCCCTATCGTCTATCGGTTAGGACAGTGCCCTTTCAAGGCGCAAAGCCGGGTTCGACTCCCGGTAGGGTCACAAAATTTGACATTTTTAATATTTATCAATATTGTATTAACAGATTTTAGAACCATCCTGTTAAAAAGGGAGTGACCCAGTGCTTAGAGAGAAGGATGACATCATTGTTGGTAAACGCGTTCGAGTTAAAAGTTGCGAAGCCAAAGAACATGGTGATAACGAAGGATGTGTTTGTCATCTGAAGGGTAAGGTCGTTGAAATCGAGAAACGGTACGAAACTATCTTTGTCGGAACCGCCTCTTATCACATCAAGGGCGTCAAGGAACGTGTTCGGCGGAGTGAAGTTACCTTGCTCAGGGACCAGACAACACCACTGGGCTGAATCGCCAATTTTCTGACGACCAGACCACCGTTTTCCAAAATATATCTCATACACACCCATATTTCCCGGGTGTGTTTTTTTATATTAAAAAACCCACCGCGTTGTGCTGGTGGGCTGCGCAAAAAACTAGTCGAGATAAGATGGTTGTTTTTTGAGCACGCATGAAACGTACAATCTGAACGTTTCATCGCACTCTACGCCACATTGCTTGGCCAGACCATCCAGCATCTCCCCATAGATCTTAGGGGAAACAGCCAATACCCCACCAAATGTCACGACAATGAGTCCTTCTGGCACCTTGGATTCCATGACTTTGAGTTCCGCAACCAAAGCCTCTGACTTCCTTAAAATCTCAGAACCCCAAGGTAAGACACCAAGCGTCGCTTCAGGATCGAGCGGGGTTTTCAGTTCATTGGCCGCTTGGTGGTGCGGCGGGCAAAGAAGCCCTTCTCCAATCTTGCACCATGTTTCCGCCCAGCGAGCTTTCATCTGACCCGTCTGTGGAGTGAATTCCGTATCGCAAAGCGCACATTTCATGTCTGTCTCCTTTTCTGGTTGTTTTGCTTCTGGCCAACACCATATCACACCCATTTTTACTTGCAAAAATCACGCTATACTCATTACAAACAACTTGACAATTCCCACCAATTTGCTAGCCTATATGTGGGACAGTTCTTTCGGAAAGTAGAAGAGTGAGTGTGAATTGGCCTTCCAGATCTTCCAACCGACTAATCCTAGTCGTTTACCCACAATCAGCCAATTCCGCCCACCTCTCTCTCCTTTCCACCTTCGTTCCCCTACACACCCACTTCATTCGGGTGTGTCTTTTTTTATATGAAAAAATTCACAAATTTCGACTCAGAAAAAAATATGTTATACTCTTTCTCACTATGAAAAAAGTTACTATCTTCTCAACTCCAGCCTGCAAATACTGCAAACTCGCCAAAGATTATTTAACTGCAAACAACGTTCCCTATGAAGAACACAATGTCGCCTCTGACTCAGTGAGGCGAAACGAAATGATTGAAAAAAGCGGTCAAATGGGCGTGCCTGTGATCATTATTGGTGAAGAAGACGTCGTTGTTGGTTTTAACAAAACTCTCATCTCCCAACTCCTCGGTTTGAGTGCCTAGATTCAGCGCGCGCCATACTGCTTTGTGTTTACGCTGCCGTAGTTCAACGGATAGAACAAGGGACTCCTAAGCCCTAGATACAGGTTCAATTCCTGTCGGTGGCACCGTTGTAGCATTTTCCTTTCAGGTTTTCTGGGTTGATTTTCCGGTCTTTTCTGCTACAATTCCCCCATGGATTTTCGAGACAAAGAATTCCTTGACAGACTAATGGCTTTAACTGAGGAGAACAACCATCTCCTCCACAAAATGTGGCGCACGGCCCGCTTGGCTCGCGTGGTTCGTATTATCTACTGGATTATTCTTCTCGGAATCTCCATCGGTGCGTACTATTACATTCAGCCATACCTTGAACAATTTACGGCCGTCTTTGGCAGTTTCATGGACAGCCTTGGCTCATTGAAGGAACTCGTCGGAAAATCGGGTAATTAAGTTTTTGGATCTGGCTACCGTTCTAGACTTTTTTTCGCTCACATTTGTTGAGAAATGAGTTGCGCAGGCCATGAAGATGGCCGAGCAGAGCAAAATCCAGCAGGATTTATGCGCTCATTTCGAAGCAAGTGTGAGCGAAAAAAGTTGTTATATGCCGAGATGGGTGTTTTGGTAGTTAAATTTAATAGTTTGCCGAGATAGCTCAGTTGGTAGAGCATATCCCTGAAGAGGATGGGGTCGCCGGT
>CAYMIB010000056.1:0-3105 GCA_964390475.1 uncultured Candidatus Saccharibacteria bacterium
TGAAAGACATTCTGAGTCTTTTTGGCCATAGGCAATGGCATAGTTGGTTTCATAAACTTGGGGCAGTCCAGCATCTGCTGACTTTCTCGGCTTCGCTTTTACCAGATGATTTGCTGGGAGATTTAAAACTTCCAGCAAGTATTCATCTTCAAGATTCGGTTTATTGATGCGATCCCAAGTCGAAAACCTACCTTCCGCGATGGCGAGTTTAATTTTTTCAAGTGGCGTAGCTGCCTTAAAAAACTTCTCCGAAAACTCGCTATCTGAAAGAGGGGCCAATGGACTAAATGCCTGGCGGCATGGATCTTAACGCATAGCTCGCCCCTCTTTCGATGTCCGCATTAATAATACGTTCATGAAGCTCAAAACTGGTTTATCCTAAAGTAAGTAGTTCCAACCGTAGTTCACCTTAAAATTCAAAACCAAAAACAAAAGGAGAAAATCATGGCTATACGTTTGCGCGATCGCATGATCGCTGAAATGCAAGTTCGTGGGTTGAGAGAATCAACACAGAAAGAATACCTGTACTCGATGGAGAAGTTCATTGAGTTCTACAAAAAACCCCCAGTGAAACTGGGAGTCAACGATATTAAGGCGTATCAACTCTATCTGATAAAGGAGAGGGAGCTTGCGCCAAACTCAGTGAATAAGGGGTTGTCGGGGGTAAGATTTTTTTATCGATACGTTCTTGGCCGACACTGGTATGTGGACCAGCTCCCCAGAGTAAAAACCAATCGGACAATGCCTGCGGTTTTGAGCGAAGAAGAAGTGGCAGCGATGATAGATTCCGTCCACAAAGTTATGTGGAAAGCCGTTATCATGACGCTGTACTCGTCGGGGATACGACATCGAGAGCTCAGAAATTTAAAAATCACCGATATCGACAGCAAAAGAATGTGCATTCATATCCGCGCTGGAAAAGGAGGCAAAGACAGGCAAGCTCTTTTGTCACCGATAACGCTAGCGTGTCTTCGAACCTACTGGCGGCTCTGCCGGGTACACAATTGCGTCGAATCGGACTGGCTTTTTATCCCGACAAAAAATAGTTATGGCGGGGAACTCAAGAAAAAATTCTCCCACACCGCCATCGGATACATTCTTAAAAAGGCGGCGTCACTCGCTGGTATTAAAAAAAAGTCTACCCACATCTCTTGCGCCACTCCTTCGCAGTACACCTAATCGAGCGAAAGACTCACCTCTTCCACGTCCAATTCCTGCTCGGACACTCGGATATTCGCTCAACAATCCGCTATCTGCAAGTCGCAAGCATCAGAACCATCCCCGTCAAAAGTCCTTTGGATGCCTTCTTCAATGACGTCGCAAAAAAGGTGGTGTCCAAATGAAAAACTTCTACAAACCTGAAATAGAAATGGCAGAGCTCTTTCACCGTTTCGGGCACGAGCTAGGAGAACTTCCCTTCTCTCACAAAAAAGTGATTCGGGACATCACATCTTGCCGAACGAGTGTGCTTGGCGGCCATTCCGTTCAATGCGACAAATGTGATTACCAGAAGAACTCCTACAACTCGTGCCGAAACAGGCACTGCCCAAAATGCCAATTCATCACACAACTTAAGTGGATCGATAAACGCACAAAGGACTTACTGCCTTGTCAGTACTTCCACGTCGTTTTCACGATCCCATCAGAGCTAAATCCCCTTATCCTTCGCAACAAGGAAGTGTATTACGACATCCTCTATCGAGCGGCGGCAGAGACTTTAAAAGATGTCGCACAAAACCCGAAACAATTGGGAGCTGAGATCGGATTCATAGGCGTGCTCCACACGTGGGCACAGAATCTCGTCTTTCATCCCCACATCCACTTCATTGTACCAGCTGGGGGGCTTAATGAGAAAAAGACTAAATGGGTGCATTGCAAGAAGGACTTTTTTCTTTCGGTGAGAGTGCTCTCAAAGGTCTTTCGAGGAAAAATGCTTGAGAAGATCGAAAAGGCTTTCCACGATGGAGAACTCACATTCCCGGGAAAGATCGAACACCTCAAACACTTTCCCAACTTCAAGGATCTTCTCATTACAGCCGCAACAAAGGAGTGGGTCGTCTACGCGAAGGAGCCGTTCTCAGGACCAAAACAGGTAATCAATTACCTGGGCCAGTATACTCATCGGATCGCAATCAGTAACTACCGGCTAGTAAAACTCGAGGGCGATAAGATCCACTTCAAGGTAAGAGACAAAGAAAACCCAGATAAGAAAAAGATCCTAGTGATGAATGTACGGGACTTCTTACGACGATTCCTCTTCCACGTCCTTCCCAAGGGATACGTCCGGATCCGCCACTTCGGACTTTTAGGAAGTCGCCTCAAAAAACTCAATATCGCTATCATAAGAGCGATTCAAGGCATCGTGGTCTCTCTCGTCGAAGAACTCCACCTCGACTGGAAGGCGCTTCTTCGACAGGCAACCGGTCTGGATCCAGACCGCTGTCCAGGGTGCAAACTTGGCACTCTCATCGCTGTGGGCGTTGGACCTCCGTAATCACACACAAGAAAATAAAAACAATCTCGCGATAAACGGACAGCTACGCCCAAAAAACGTGTTTGCTAGAAAAACATAAAAAAAGAGGACAAATAAAGGTGAAGTCAGAGCTTCATAAACAAAGTCTCGATGTAATATGCCATCATCCGGCGCACTGCGATTTCAACGAATGTCCTGTCAACGCCTTGCAATCAAACCCCATACAACCCTACCGCTCAGGATTTAGTCCACTGAAGATTCATTCCCCGGTCTCTCCCTAATCAAAACCTTCTCAAATCGACACTTGAAGCCAAACCAAGAATCTCTTTTGCTCCGACGGCGAATGAAATCTATACATACTTACTCGAAATCTCACTCATGCAAAATGTCCTAGAGGCCCACATAATTTTTTCGCTATTCCGCGGACGGTGCGGTGGGTTGCCCGGCTTTTTTCTGCGTCTCGAACCAGCCGGTCAACTCCTTCACGAAGTCGTAATCCATTTTTTTGTCGTTACAACCCGTTCCCAACGTGCTTTTGCCAAAAGTCGCAGACCGCGCGTTGAGGGGGCACCTGTGTTTTACCAGACAGCCTTGGAATAATTCTTAAGAATCAACTCATCTTTTGTTAATAG
>CAYMIB010000057.1:0-2961 GCA_964390475.1 uncultured Candidatus Saccharibacteria bacterium
GCTCCAGTCAAGTTTTTTGGTAAAATTTCTCGTAGTCCACGCCACCTTAGCTCAGTTGGTAGAGCATCACTTTCGTAAAGTGGGGGTCCGCGGTTCGATCCCGCGAGGTGGCTCAATTTTAGCCGTTAAATAATTGGCAATATGACGTATATTGGTTTGCCGGGAAGACGCCTTCTTGTACCTGATTTTGTATTTATGATTGAGGGATAATTTATCCAAGGGTCTATCCAGAGATTGTTTGATCTAGAGATATAGTGGCCTTGTGGATATTTTCGGCTTTTCTTAATATAAACAATCGCTTTGTTTTTATAAATCTTTCTCCTGTTTCTCCTTGTTAGATAAAAGAAACGGTAATTTAGTTCCTTCTTTCTTAATGATCTTATGATTTCTCGGCAATAAAAACCTCTGAGTTCTGCCCTGAATTCGCCATCGTGAAATAACCCGAGAGCTTTTTTGTAGGTAATGTTTGCAACTTGAGCAGTTACAGCAACCCCACAACCCGAAGCATGTTCCTGAACCAAATGTTTTTCC
Source organism: uncultured Candidatus Saccharibacteria bacterium (assembly GCA_964390475.1). Lineage (GTDB taxonomy): Bacteria > Patescibacteriota > Minisyncoccia > Phycocordibacterales > DATGWK01 > JAHFLV01. The sequence continues at coordinate 532 of CAYMIB010000057.1, forward strand.
ATGAACAGATCATAGATTTTATATTTTTATTATCAAGTCTAACCATTCTCATTCAAACGCCAGGAGTGCAACCATCGCCAAAACGCCGATGACGACGGCGATTAGTTGCAAAACGGAATGTCGAATTTGCTTTGTCTTGTGAAGCTCGGGGATGAGATCGCTCATCGCAATGTAAATGAAGCCGCCGGCGGCGAGGGGAATGAGCCAGGTGGTGAGGGTCTGACTTTCGCCACCGATCAAAAGTGTCACGAGAACTCCGGCCACGGCGGTTAGGGCAGAGAGGAAATTAAACCAAAGAGCTTTCGCTTTTGAATATCCGGAATGGAGCAGAACGCCGAAATCGCCGATTTCTTGTGGAATTTCATGCAAAATCACGGCAAGGGTAGTGGCAATACCAACTTCAGTGCTGACGAGAAAACTTGCACCGATGATCAGACCGTCGATGAAGTTATGAACGCCGTCGGAGATGAGAATCATCTTGCCTGTCGGGTGAATGGTCTCATGATCGTGCTCGCCCATGGCGTGATGATGCCAATGCAGAAACTTTTCAATAATAAAAAAGACTAAAATGCCGACTACGATGGCAAGCGAAATCATCATCGGGTTTCCGGTCGTTTCAAAAGCCTCTGGAATGAGATGAATGAAGGCGTCGCCAAGTAGGGCACCGACCGCCAGACTGACCATTAGGAAAATGTACTTGCGCAAGGCTTCCTCACGCATTGAAATTGTGAAAACTCCGACTAAAGACACGAGACTGATCACTACCACGCTTAAAATTGAATAAAGATAGGCTGAAAGCATTTGTTGTTTATTAATTACACATTTAGGTTATCACAGTAGCGATGTTGACCATACCCTTAGCCACTACTACCCCTGAATCCTCATGGTATTGACACTATTCTAATAGGATGTTAGATTATCGGCTCAATGGCGGAGCCGCTGTGGCGTCCGTCTATCGCTAGGAGTAAGTTCCTCTACCCCTAGCGGTTTTTTTATTGGTTGTCGCATGCTATCCTCACCGATATGAACGAACGGCCTCATCAAACCGACAAGGAAAGCGAAGCTCAGAAAATCGACGAGCAAATCAAGGCGCTGGAGGCCCAGATGTCTGACCCAGAATTTTGGGCGGACAAACATCGAGCTCAGACGGTCATAAAAGAAATTGCTGACCTCAAGGCGAAAAAAGAGGGGCGGGGGAAGTATGACCGAGGCAATGCGATCATGACGATTTTTTCTGGCGCAGGTGGCGACGACGCCGAAGATTTTTCGAGCATCCTTTTTACAATGTATATGAAGTTCATCGCGGCGCGTGGCTGGGGGATGAAAGTTTTGCATGAAAATAAAAACGATCATGGTGGCTATAGAAATCTGACGATCGAAATTGACGGGGCGAATGTATACGGCACACTCAAACATGAGTCTGGTGTTCATCGCCTGGTTCGCATTTCTCCATTTAATTCAAAACAGCAACGCCATACTTCTTTTTCGCTTGTTGAAGTCATTCCAAAATTTGAGAAAGCTGGCACAGGTGAGCTCGAAATCCCGGAAAGTGAAATCCGAGTTGAGTTTGCTCGTTCAAGCGGCCCGGGCGGACAGAATGTAAACAAACGAGAGACGGCAGTGCGGGTCATCCATATTCCAACCAACATTGCTGTCCATGCCGATGGCGAGCGTTCGCAAGCCCAAAATCGCGAAAAGGCCATGCAAATTCTCCGCGGCAAAATCTTCAAAGCGCTTGAGGATGAGCGAATTAAAAAAGAAGCCGGAATGTACATCAGTAAAACCACGAGCATCGAATGGGGGAATCAGATCCGCTCATACGTGTTTCATCCCTACAAAATGGTCAAAGATCATCGCACAGATGCCGAGACTTCCAATGTCGACAAGGTTTTGGAGGGTGATATTGATATCTTTATAGAAGCAGAGAAGGAGTTGTAATTATTTGACAAGAAAACAAAAAGCGAGCAATCTTTGAGGCAGGACCTTTGTCGTGTCTAAAAAGGAGTATTCCATGAGCTCGAGACTCTCTGAGTTGACGCAGCGTGAGGTGAAAGAACTTGCACAGTCTTGTCTCTTGGGGGCGCAGTCGACAGACGAGATTCGCAGTCGACTTCTCGATGCTGGCTTTGAGCGGGGCAGAATGAGTGTTGTTGACATAAGTGCTCTTGTCGCGACCGAAGCCCCACTACTTGCCGAACTGATTCACAGCTTCACTCCTGTAATCGTTGTCCCTGGACCCGAAGGCCTCATTGAGGTGACTTTGTAAGGCGGCAACACAACGCTTCTCTGTATTTTACCGCTCGAAATTTCCGGGCGGTTTTCTTATGTTATAATCTCCAAATCTCATGATCCACTTCGACAAAGTTTCAAAGATCTACCACGACAAAACCCACGCACTGAGCGATGTCAGCTTCAAAATCGACCCAGCAG
>CAYMIB010000058.1:0-2784 GCA_964390475.1 uncultured Candidatus Saccharibacteria bacterium
AAACATGTCTGTTCTTGACCTTAACGAGCTCGTAAAGTTGTTCGAAAAGAAATTCGGTGTTTCAGCCGCTGCTGTTGCCGCTGGCCCAGCCGCTGCTGCCGGCCCTGCAGAAGAAGAGAAGTCGACCATGAACGTCAAACTTACTGATGCTGGTGCAAACAAGATTGCGATCATTAAGGTTGTGAAGGAAGTTCTCGGTCTTGGTCTCAAGGAAGCAAAAGACCTCGTTGACGCCGCTCCATCTATGCTCAAGGAAGGTATGAAGAAAGAAGAAGCCGATGTCTTCAAAAAGAAAGTCGAAGATGCTGGTGGAAAGGTTGAACTTAAATAGTTTGAATTTTTGGGCTGCGAATACAACAAAAACCATCCACCCGGGTGGTTTTTGTTATGGATTATGTTGCTTGGAGGGACTCCGGAGGCCACGCAGGTGGCCGAGGCTGGAGCGAACGTTTCAGCAGAAATTTATGGCGTGCCCGAAAGGCGACATAATCCATAACAAGGAGCAGACAGAATGGATGTTTTTGCTGTGTTATACTGTCGCCAATAAAAACACTATGGATATCCTCGAAAAGATCTTCGGAAGCGCGGCCAAGGTTAAGATAATGCGGCTTTTTCTTTTTCACCCAAACACTCCGTTCGATTTGGATAAGGTTATGGTTAAGGCAAAGCTTACTCCTCAGGCGGCTAGGGCCAATATCAGAATGCTTGAAAACGCTAGCTTACTTAGACCAAAGAATTTTTTGAAAGAAGTAAGGATTGTGCCAGGAGGAATGATCGGCAAGAACAAGAAAACAAAAGGCGGGAAGAAGGGCAAGAAAGGAAAGGCCAGTCGAATTGCGAGTCGAAAGGCGGTTTCCGTTAAAGCAATTTCTGTGAAAAAGAGAACTAGGGGCTGGATTCTTAATGAAACGTTCCCTTATCTTTTTGCTCTTCAGAGCTTTTTAGTCCAAGCTAGTCCATTGCAAGATCAGACTATTGCCAGAAAATTCAATCGAGCAGGGAAGATAAAACTTCTAATAATTTCTGGTGTTTTCATTCACGAAAAAGACAGTCGAGTAGATATTTTGGTGGTTGGAGACGGTTTGCGTCGAGGAATAATCGATTCGACCATAAAGGACATGGAAGCTGAACTCGGCAAGGACATTGCTTACTCGATGTTTGAGACTAAAGATTTCCAGTACCGTCTAGGAATGTACGACAAGCTCATAAGGGACATTTTGGATTATCCTCACAAAAAGCTAATAAATCGGCTCGGTATGTAGACTGTATGTAAGCTGGCGGCAAAGTATATGGGGTTAGGGGTGGGTATAGTCCATTTGGGACTTATTGCCTTAGTGCTACAATTTATATTGTCGGGTTTTTTAAATTATTAGTTAACTTTAGGTATTATGATGTTACAAACCTGGGGAGATGTTCTCTCAAGATCATTTCAAAACCTTTGGGGCGGAGTAATTTCTTTCTTGCCTCAATTGGTCGTTGCGATCCTGATTGTGGTTATTGGTTGGTTGATTGGAGCTCTTATTGGCCGTGTCGTTGCTCAGATCATTCGTTCTCTAAGAGTAGACGAAGGTCTTAGAAAGGCCGGTGTTGAAGAGGCTCTTGCTCGTGGCGGTCTTACTCTGAACTCAGGAAGTTTCATTGGCGCCCTTATTAAATGGTTCATTATCTTGGTTTTCCTTGTTGCGGCGCTAGACGTCCTCAAGTTAACTCAGGTTAATGATTTCTTACAAGGCGTTGTTTTGTTCTACTTGCCACAGGTCATTATTGCCGTTCTTATCCTTTTGGTTGCGGCAGTTATTGGCGATGTGATGCAGAAAGTTGTTACAACTTCTGCAAAGACTGCGGAAATCAAGTCAGCTCGATTCCTCGGTAGCTTTACTAAATGGGCGATCTGGATCTTTGCAGTTTTGGCTGCATTATTCCAGCTAAACATTGCTTCAACCTTCATCCAGACAATTTTCACTGGTGTTGTTGTCGCTTTGTCACTCGCTATCGGTTTGGCTTTTGGCCTTGGTGGTCAGGAAGCAGCCGCTCGATTTATCGAAAAGACTCGACAGGAAATTTCTCACAAGGAGTAGGTTTTAGAAACCGCCCCACAGTTCGACCTTCCTTTGGGCGCCCTTTGGCCCATGCGGAAGCCCGAACTGTGGGGCGGTTTTTTGTATTGTTTGCTTGTCGGTCTGCCAACACTTATTCTTTGACCCACCTTCTGTTCTAACGTACTCTTAAAGGTATAAAATTTAATAATTTATCGGAACAATGTCAAAAAAAATAAAGTCAGCCTCGGTTTTTGTCGGTTTGGCTTTGGCGCTGTCCTTACTTTTCGCTCCGTATACCACAAAATCCCAGTCTTCTACGGCAGATTTGCTGTTGCTCCTCAACTCCTTGAGAGCCCAAGTTGCTGCTCTCCAGGCTCAAATTTCTGCTCAAACACCACCGACTCAGTCGGTAGGATTTACAGGATTTTATAGGGATCTAACTCTAAACAGTAAGGGTGCTGATGTTGCAGTACTTCAGCAGCGATTAATAGACCTTGGCTTTCTAAGTTTACCCGGAATACCGAAGGGAATATTTGGTCCGCTGACCAAACTAGCTCTTTCTGCGTATCAAAAATCTCTAGGCATCACTCCACCTATCGGTTACTTTGGACCAAAAACGAGGGCGAGTTTCTCTACTTATACTACGGTCGGCACTTCACCAACAGCAATTGTTCCAGTTTCAAATGACGCGCCACCTATCGGCCTAGTCGGCGGCGGACCTGGTAATGGCGGTGGAGGAGGGGGA
>CAYMIB010000059.1:0-2700 GCA_964390475.1 uncultured Candidatus Saccharibacteria bacterium
ACTACGGGTTTGATAAAAGAAATTATCCTTGTCGACGATGCTTCAACTGATAATTTACAGGAAACGGTTAAGACTTTTATTCAAGCAAACACATCTCATTCCATTGTTTATTTAAGACAAGAGACTAATGGAGGACCGGCAAAAGCTCGAAATAGAGGGGTGCGGCAAGCTAACGGTTCGATAATCTTTTTCACGGACGATGATTGCGAAGTTCCTTCTCAGTGGATGGAAAAACATCTCCGCGTGTACGCGGAGAGAAAAGAGATTGCCGGTGTTGGGGGGTGGTACGCACCTCTCGTTAAAGATCTAAGAAACCCGCAAGTACTTTTTGTGTACTTATTTTATAACTTTATTTTTTCTGCGAAGGTCTTAAATGAGTATGAAGGCGATGCGGGCGGTGTGCCATGGCCTCTGTTTCCTGCAGTCAATACTGCCAATCTCTCTGTTCGAAAATGGGTCATTGACCAGGTGGGTTCGTTTGATGAGCATTTTGTCGCTCCAGGAAGTGAGGATTTGGAGTTCAGTGAGCGGATACGAGATGCGGGTTTCTTGATGTACTATTTTCCACTCATGGTGACTCATCATAAGAACATGAGTTTCTTTCAACTTTTACGTATGGCGAGAAACAGAGCGAAGGGTCGAGTGGTGTATGATCATGTGTCTCGATTCAAGAAAAATTTTCGAGGGTTGCTACCGTTTTATAAGTTTTGGCGATCGTTCCTCACTTACTGCAACTTAGTTCAACGGTATGAAAATCAGAGCCTAGTGATGTTTCCGTGGAGGTTGTCTTACATTAGCTTTCTTTATTTTGCTCTAGCTTATTCACCTCTATCTCACTGGTATTGGCGTAGGAAGCTCAAATTACGTGCCCGCTGAAGATCGGCGGGGAAGTCCACCTCGACCGCTTCCAGCCTCCCAATATTAAATGGAAGTATTTTTCCACCATTTCGAATTACCTTCTCTATTCCACGTTCGAAATAATCTTGGCTATACAGGTTTTTGTTTTGCAGTAATTCATTTTGCATTTTCTTCCAAAAGAGAGAGCTAAATTTGTTTATGCCGACTCCTTCCCCGACAGCTTTGTTTGGGTCAATTTTCTTATTTAAGTTCTGAACAGAACCATCCTGTGCGAGCGATATCTTGATTTCTTCCTCTTGGCAGGTCCCCATTAGCGCTGCGACGTAACTCTCGGTCATACCAGAGTCCATTAGATCCTCTAGGATTTTTGGATCAAAAACTACGTCTCCGTTCATTTGCAGCACCGTCTGTTCTTTTGGAAGGGTCTCTGCGGCGAGGGCCAGCGAATAAAAAGTGTTTGTTTCCAGGTATCTTTTATTTTCTATAAATACTACCGGCAGGTTTGGAAAAAAAGACCTAGCATGCTCACGGATTTGAGCTGCCCTATATCCAACCACGATGATAATTTTCTCGATGTTAATTTTCCCTAGGGCGGAAAGTTGATACGACAAGATAGGTTTGTTGGCGAGTACGGGGATCAAGCACTTGGGAAGGGTGTCAGTGAGTGGTCCGAGCCGGGTTCCTCTTCCGGCGGCTAAAATTATGCCTGTTTGACCTGGTCTCATGCAGGAAATAATACATAAAAAATAAAAACACTGCTTATCTAAGAAAAGGAATAGCCCGCCCCTCCTCTCGTGATTCAACTCATGAGAAGAAGGGGCGGGCATAGAGAGGTTGGGATTACTGGACGGAAGCCGTCTTGGCAGATTTTTTGGTCAAGACGACCTGTCCTGTTTGCACGCCGTCAACCCAGCGTCCGCCTTGTATTTGATCGTTGGTTTGAATGGTGAAACGGAACTCGATCTTCTGCCCCTTCCCGATGATGAGCGTGTTCGCGCTCAGCTCGCCCTTTTTGTAGGGGAAGGACCCGGGTGCAACCCCCCACTCAGGGGCTGCTCCCCAGGAAAATTGGCCACTGGTCGTGCCGTCGTCGGCGATCGACTCGATGGTCAGGTCGCTTGGCATGACCTGGGGAGCACCCGGGTTCATGCTACTCCACTTGCCGGTGTAGACTCCGATCAGTTCCTTTGCGGAAACCGACAGCGACTGTGCGTAGGAGGTCCCTACCACAGACAGTGCGATCGCCGCGGCAAAGCTTGCCAAGAAGGCGAGGCGCTTTAGCATGCTGCTCATCGAGATTCTCCTGGAGTTTGAGTAGGACGCAAGCCACTACTTAACTAAGGAAAATTATACTCTTTTAGGTTTTTTTGTCAATGTGTCTCTCCAGAAGTGGTGTGTGGGTGTCTGAGGCCTCAGGAAATCTGTCTAAGTAAACCTATCTTCTTAATGAAATCGTCCACGTCTTTTTCAGAAGTTGTCCATGAAGTAACGATTCTTATCACTGAATGGGTAGAATCCACTTTCTTCATAGTGTGAAATCCGTAATCAACTTTCAATTTCTCTATTGCTAGATCTGGCAATATAGGGAAGGAAAGATTTGAAGAAGAATCCGATAAAAATTTGTAACCGAGTGTTCTAATACCATTGCGAAATTTTTCTGCCATTGTGTTTGCATGCCGTGCGAGATCGAAATAGAGATCCTGTTTGAAAAGTTCACAAAATTGGATTCCGATGATTCTACCTTTTGCCACAAAGGCAGCACGTTGCCGTAAGTGTCGTCTAAAGTCCTGTTTCAGTCGAGCGTTGTTAATGACGATTGCTTCTCCTATCAGAGCTCCATTT
>CAYMIB010000060.1:0-2660 GCA_964390475.1 uncultured Candidatus Saccharibacteria bacterium
ATGTCGATCGGAGTTCCGTCGGCCATGTAAGGCATATCTTCTTCAGCAAGAATTCGGGAAATAACACCCTTGTTACCGTGACGACCAGCAAGTTTGTCACCGACAGAAACGTTTCGGAGCTGAGCAACTTCAATGTGAATTCTTTTGATGATTCCGGACTCGAGCTTGTCACCGCGTTCTCGTGAGAAAACCTGGACGTTAATAACGCGACCTCGCTTTCCACCTTCCATTCTCTTTGATGTGTCCTTAACATCTCGAGCTTTTTCACCGAACAGAGATCGAAGCAATCGTTCTTCCGGAGTCAGCTGACTTTCACCCTTTGGAGTAATTTTTCCAACCAAAATGTCACCGAGTCGAACTTCAGCACCGATGCGGATGATGCCGTCTTCAGCGAGATTTTTGAGCTTACTTTCACCGACGTTTGGAATGTCGCAAGTCGTGACTTCCGGACCGAGTTTAGTGTCTCGAACGTTTACGACGAACTCTTCAATATGAATACTTGTGAACTTGCTGTTCTTTACGAGACGCTCTGAAAGAATAATGGCGTCTTCGTAGTTGGCACCAGACCAAGACATGAACGCGACCAAAATGTTTTGACCCAAAGCCATTTCACCACGGTCAGACGAAGAGGTGTCAGCCAAAATGTGACCACGTTTTACTTTGTCACCAACAGAAACGCTTGGTCGCTGATGGAAACAAGTGAAACCGTTTGTTCGAGAGAAGTTAACCAGTTTGTATTCTTTTTCTTTACCTTTTGAATTCTTAACAACAATTTTCTTGGCATCTGCGGCGGTAACTGTTCCCTCTTCTTCAGCCAAAATCAGTCGGCCAGTGTCGCGAACAGCCTTGCCTTCGATACCAGTCGCCACAAGTGGTGCTTCCGGAATAATGCACGGTGTTGCTTGTTTTTGCATGTTCGAACCCATGAGTGCTCGGCTGGCATCATCGTGATTCAAGAACGGAATCATCGAAGTGGCAACAGAGAAAGCCTGGCTGGTATCGACGTCGATATAGTCGACCTTTTCTTTTGGAACAATTGTCGGGTCGCCATTCAAACGAACTTCAACATCGTCGACATTAATAGTGCCGTCTTCAGCCACCGGGGTTGCGGCATGAGCAATGTTAAAGGTTTCTTCATCGAGAGCGTTCAAGTAAACGATTTCAGTTGTAACTTTGCCGTTTTTGACGCGAGCGTAAGGAGTTTCGATCATGCCGAATTCGTTCAAACGAGCGTAAAGGCCAAGGCGCAAAATCAAACCGATGTTTGGACCTTCAGGGGTGTGAATCGGACAGAGGCGGCCGTAATGAGAAGTGTGAACGTCTCGAACTTCGAAGCCGGCGCGTGCGCGATTCAAACCACCAGGACCGAGAGCTGAAAGAGTTCGCAAATGCTCGATTTCAGAAAGAGCGTTTTCCTGTTGCATGAACTGCGACAACTGATTGGTTGTGAAAAATTCTTTAATACGAGCCTGCAAGGGTTTCGGACTAATGAATTGCACTGGCAAAGTCACATCGCTTTCAACGGTCGACATTCGGTTCTGAATGTTTCGCTTGATCTGAGCCATACCCATGCGAATTTTCTGCTGGAACATTTCACCCACGAAACGGACGCGGCGAGAACCTAAATGATCGATATCGTCTTCGATCGCACCCGGAGTGGTGTTCAAAACACCGATATGGTTAATGATTGTTACGATGTCATCAAGTGAAAGAGTTTTTCGGCCAAATTCTGCTTCAGAAGTTTTCTTGTTAAAACGCTTGTTGAATTGCACGCGGCCGACACGAGAAAAATCATAGCGATCTTCGCCGAAAATAGATTTAATGAATTCGCGAGCGTTGTCAGCAGTTGCCAAGTCACCGTCTCGAAGGCGTTTGTGGATCTCTATAAATGACTCATCTAGGGTCTTTGAATGATCCTTAAGGAGGGTTTTGTCGATAAATGATTTAACCGGAGAGTCTTTGAAGAGGTCTTGGATCTGTTTGTCGGTGGCCGCACCAAGGACTCGCAAGAGTGATGTTACAGGGAACTTTCGCTTCCGGTCGATACGAGCAAAAATACTGCCGTCGGTGTCAGTTTCGATTTCAATCCAAGCGCCGCGAGCTGGAATTATCTTAGAACCAAAGACAATTTTGCCCTTAAGCTCGTTTGAAGTGAAGAAAACGCCGAAAGATCGAGCGAGTTGTGGGACGACAACACGTTCAACACCACTGATTACGAATGTACCGTGGTCGGTCATGACGGGGAGATCAGCCATGAATATTTCCTGCTCCTTTACGGTTCCGAGGGTGAGATTTTTTAGTCTGACCTTCACCTTGAGGGCCGCTTCATAAGACATTTTATTGTCTTTGGCATAGTACTCATCGTACTTCGGCTCAGCCAATTCAAAACCGGTGAAATCGAGCTGAAATTTCTTTCCTGAGTAGTCCTTGATCGAGGTAAACTCACTAAAGACATCTTTCAAACCGTCTTTCAAAAGCCATTTGAACGAGTCAATCTGTGGTTCGACAAAGTTCGGCATCTCGGTCAGCGGCTTTTTGAATTTACTGAAATACTTTTTTACGATCGCAGGTTGTGCCGTATTTTCCATGTTTTTAAATTTATAAACTTTTAAAACTAATTTCTAAATGTGCTAATAAAAAATCTCCAAAACGTCTATCCC
>CAYMIB010000061.1:0-2600 GCA_964390475.1 uncultured Candidatus Saccharibacteria bacterium
AGCTCTGAAGGGGAGTTGCGCAGGCCGCGTAGGCGGCCGAGCAGAGCAAAATCGAGTACGATTTATGCGCTCCCCTGAAGGACAATACGAAACGAGAGGTTGATTTTTAAACGCTTTTGAATATAATAGCCCAATGCTTAGTTTGAATGTAAAACCTCGCGCTGTCGGGGAAAGTCTCTATAAAATCCGTGACGAAGGCTTTATGCCGGCGGTTTTTTACGGTAAGAAGGAAAAATCGACTCCGGTCTCTATCCGCATGGCCGATTTTTTGAAGGTTTGGAAACAAGCCGGTGAATCTTCTATCGTTTCTCTTAAGGGCGAAAATGTCGATGTTGAGTCTCTGATCCATGAAGTTGATCTTGACCCAATCACTGAACAGCCTCGCCATGCAGACTTTTACGTTTTCGAAAAAGGTCACAAAATCAAAATCGACGTTCCCCTCGAATTCGTCGGAGTTTCTACTGCAGTCAAGGATCTTGGCGGTATTCTCATCAAGGTTTTGCATGAAGTAAAGATCGAAGCGATGCCAAAAGACCTTCCTCACAAACTTGAAGTCGATATCTCTTCACTCGTTAGCTTTGACAGTCAGATCCTAGCTGGAAACATTGTTTTGCCTGCTGGTGTTACGCTCGTTGAAGGTGCGGCCGAAGTTGTCGCTCTCGTTTCTATGCCAAGAGAAGAAAAAGAGGAAGAAGTCGTCCCTGTTGACCTATCTGCAATCGAAGTTGAAAAGAAGGGTAAGAAAGATGAGGAAGGCGCCGAAGGCGCAGAGGGTGCAGACGCCGGCGCTTCAAAAGCTGAGAAAAAATCTGATAAGAAGGAATAGTTTGCAGATGGTATAGTAATCTAATGAGTTTTTTACAAAAGAAAACTGTATTTTTTCTGTTATTTTTTCTCGCCGCCACTGGCCTGACTGTTTTCTCTTACCCTCAAACAACTCGACCGGCCCATGCCCAAACCTCCAATGAAGAAATCGTAGCCAAACGAGAAGCCGAGCTTCGAAAAGAATTGGCAAAAACCGAACTAGAGATTGAGCAGTGGACCGGCGTACTCAACGAAAAACGTAAAGAAACGGGTTCGATAAAACGCGACGCCGAAATTCTAGCTGCCAAAATCGAACAGGCCAAATTGGTGATCAAGGCCAAAAACCTGACGATTCAGACTCTTGGTAAAGACATCAGTCAGAAGGAAAAAACGATCGGGGATTTGAATAATAAAATCGAGCGAGGAAAAGATTCGCTTTCACAACTTATTCGCAAGGCCAACGAGATGGATTCTTTTTCAATCGCTGAGGTGGCTCTTTCCGACAAAGATATCTCTGAATTTTTTTCCGACGTTGATTCGTATGGTTCAATAAAACGATCACTACACGAATTATTTAAAGAGATTCGGGAGACTAAAAACCAAACCGAAGCTGAAAAGGTCGCTTTGGGTACAAAACGAAACCAGGAAACTGACGCCAAAATGGCGATTGAAACCGAGAAGCGATCGGTTGAAAAAACTGAGGCTGAAAAGCGGGAACTTTTACGAATCAGTCAGAATCAAGAAAAAAACTACGAGCAAGTTTTGAAGGAGCGCCAGAAAAAGGCGGCTGAAATCCGATCGGCACTTTTTGCTTTGCGTGATACCGCCGCAATTCCTTTCGGCACCGCTTTAGCTTATGCCAACAAAGTTTCGGAGAAAGTCGGAATCCGCCCGGCCTTTCTTTTGGCGATTTTGACTCAAGAAAGTAATTTGGGCCAGAACGTTGGAACTTGTAACCGACCAGGCGACCCAGTGAGCAAGCAATGGCAGGCAATCATGCCTGGTCCAGCTGATATTGCCGCTGGGCAGTCAAAAAGGAACGACGAAGCGGCTTTTTTGAGGATTGTTGGTGAGCTCGGTTTCGATGCTTCTTCGATGCCACTTTCTTGTCCGTGGAACGGTGGCTGGGGTGGAGCCATGGGTCCATCGCAGTTTATTCCGACAACCTGGGAGGCTTATCAGGCCCGGGTAAAAACTGCCCTAGGAAAATCTAAAGTTAACCCATGGGAACCGCAGGATGCTTTCATGGCTTCTGGAATCTATCTCACTGACCTTGGAGCTGGGGCTAAAACCTGGACCGCCGAACGCACAGCCGCGCTCAAATACTATGCAGGGGGCAACTGGAGCAACCCGTCTAACGCTTTTTATGGAGATGGAGTTATGCAAAAGGCCCAAAATATTCAAGTAAATATGATTGATCCTTTGCAAGGTCTTTGATTTGAGTGAGTGATTTAGCCTTTGGAGGGGCTCCGCAGTCCCCGAAGGGGGACGAGGCTGGAGCGAAAATTTCAGCAGAAATTTATCGCGTACCCGGAAAAGGCTAAATCACGCTCTCGAAGCAAAAAAGTTGCAAAAGCAACACATTCTGCTATAGTACTGACCAACATGAAAAAGGACATACATCCACAATATTTCCCAAAAGCTTCAGTAGAATGCGCTTGCGGGTCAAAATTCACCACTGGTTCGACCAAAGAGTCTATCCGGGTTGAAATTTGCAGTGCTTGCCATCCTTTTTATACTGGTACTGAGAAAATTCTCGACAGCGCTGGTCGTGTAGAGAAGTTCAAAAGCCGCCG
>CAYMIB010000062.1:0-2538 GCA_964390475.1 uncultured Candidatus Saccharibacteria bacterium
TAATTTTTCGTGATAGATTGTATATAGAATGTTAAAAACATACACTTTTCACGTCCACGGCATGCATTGCAATTCGTGTGTGCTTTTGACCGAAAACGAATTAAATGAATTGCCGACGGTTTCCAAAGCGAGGGCCTCGCTTAAAAATCTCAATGTCGAAGTGACCGGAGACTTTGGCGACAGAGAACCAGAGGACATTGCCAATGACTTGAGCGAGGTGTTGAAATCGCATGGGTATGTTTTGTCTCTTGAAAAACAAACACATTCAGTCAAATGGTCCGACTTTAAAATCGCTGCTCCAATCGCGCTTGGCTTTGCCGTCCTGTTTGTCACGCTTCAAAAAATGGGGATTGTAAATCTTGTCAGTGGTGGTGACGTAACCTACGGTACAGCATTTGTAATCGGCATCATCGCCTCGCTTTCAACCTGCATGGCTGTGGTCGGCGGTCTGGTTCTTTCTATGTCCGCGACGTTTGCCAAAGAAGGCGACAAGATTAAGCCTCAAATTATGTTCCACACTGGCCGGATCGTGTCTTTTTTTGTGCTCGGCGGGGTGATCGGAGCTATAGGCTCGGCCTTTACCCTCAACACCTCTGCAACATTTATTCTCAGCCTCATTATTGGGGTCGTGATGCTTATTCTCGGTATCAATCTTCTCGACACATTCCATTGGGCAAAAAAGTTACAACCATCGATGCCAAAGTTCATTACGAAACATGTTCATGGTCAAGCAAGCAAACTGACAAAATTCAATCACACATTTACACCACTTGTCGTCGGTGTTGCGACATTCTTTCTGCCGTGTGGATTCACTCAGTCGATGCAGTTGTATACACTTTCTACGGGTTCATTTCTACAAGGAGGTTTAACAATGCTTGCGTTTGCACTCGGTACGCTACCAGTCCTGGCGCTCATCAGTTTCAGCTCATTCAGTATTCAAAAAAGTTCCAAAGCCGGAGTGTTCTTCAAGACCGCGGGACTAATCGTCATCATGTTTGCATTGTTCAACCTTATCAATAGTCTGGTGGTAATTGGGGTCGTGCCGCCGGTGTTTAACTTCTAGTATAATTCCAATTATGAAGGCAACTATTATCTCAGTCGTGGTGGCAGTAATTCTTATTGGAGGAGCTATTGTAGTTACCAAAAGTGGTGGAACCAGTGGGCGAGTCGAAAACGCAAACAACGTCAGTGTCGTTGACGGAAAGCAGATTATTGAAATCCGGGCGAAAGGCGGGTATCAGCCAAGAAAAAGTGTCGCTCAAGCTGGTCTGCCGACAGTTATTCGATTCAACACAAGCGGGACATTTGATTGTTCATCATCTGTACGAATTCCAAGTTTAAACATCAGTAAAATACTGCCGCAGTCTGGTGTGACGGACATAGACATTGGGAAAAACGAGCCCGGTATACTCAAAGGTTCGTGCGGAATGGGAATGTATCCTTTTGAGGTGGAGTTTTTAGAGTAGCAATTTATTAGTCCGTTTTGACAACCGTTCCGGCCGGCAAATTTTTTCTAATGGTTGCAAGGTCAGCCTCTGAATAATTGTTTCCGGTTAAGTCTAATAGTTTTAAATTGCTCAAATTTCCTAATTCATAAGGGAGTCCGGTGAGCTGGTTGTTTGAAAGGTTTAGGATCTCCAGTTTTTTCAATTGACCAACTTCTGCTGGCACGCCAGTGAATTTATTATTGCTCAGGTTCAAAACCTTCAAGTTCTGCAAGTTTTGGATTTGCGATTGCAGTGCTCCGCCGATCAGATTGTTTGAAAGATTAAGTTCAACAGTGTCTCGTTGATTGAAAATGTAGTCGGGTGCTTTTGTGAGATTTTGATTACTTAAGTTTAAAACCTTACCAGTTACTGTTGGTACATTTTCATCGTCGGTTTTTGGTGTGCCGCTATTGTTTCGCTTTGAAAAGTATACGCCTCCACCGACCAAAACTAGCAAAATTATTATTAAGACAGCTATGCTCAAAAAACCTTTTTGGTTGGGGATTTTTTTGGAATTATTCATAGTTTGTTATATCAATTATCGTGACAAACATTGTGACGCAAGGGGTGGGGGTTTGATACAAGGAACGAAAGTCTTTCCGTCTCAAACTGGGCTTTTGCTACATTTGCGGTTGTGGCGCAGAACTTTTATTCCACAAAACTTTATATTGTTTCCAATTCTGCCAAAGGAAATATGCGTTAAGGAGAAGAAGTACGTCCGCCATGATTGCTCCAGCCATGAAAAGCCCACCGTCCAAAAATAGATGGAATCCAACGATGTTGACGACGATGGGCAATAAAAGAAGTGCGACGAGAGCCATTCGGTTCATGATGACAAGAACAACACCTATCGCGAACACGATCGCTATGATGTAGGTGATGTAGCCGGTTGCCATAAGCATTTCTATAAAGGCGAATGCTTCAGGGGTGTTGTAGAGAGCTGCGGTCGGTGGCGGAAAGACTCCGAGTGCTCCTAAAATAGGGCTTAATAGCAAAAGACCGAGAACGATGCGAAGAATAATGTTTAGAATTTTCATGAATTGAATATAAA
>CAYMIB010000063.1:0-2492 GCA_964390475.1 uncultured Candidatus Saccharibacteria bacterium
ATTTTCTTGTGGCCGTCGGGCAGAATGGTTGGCGTCTGACCTTCGGCTTTTATGACGTTGTCGTGTGGAATGATGCTCCAGTCGAGACTGACCTCGGTGATTGGCACCGGAATATATTTTCGAGCTTCAATCGGAATCATCGCCGCCAAATTTTTCTCATCCACACCAGGCATTTCGATAACCGACATCAAAGTTGAGCCGAAAGGAATCGTCACCCCGCCTTTTTTTGAAGTGGTTTTGGCTTCGCGAAGGATATCGGTGAGAGCGGTGATGATTTTTTCTGGCGGAAGAACCGTGGCCCGACCAACTTCGGTCCCAGCGTATGGGCCAAGGGAAAGCGCGCCGTAGGTTTCCAGTACGGCCTTTCCACCCTTTTTACGTAGCTGGACAATCTTTATAGAAGAAGCCCCAATATCAATACCAAGGACACTTTCCTCGTTTTTTTTAAAGAGATTTTTAAAGAGATTTGAGAAAAAATTGGGCATGAGAAAGCTAGGCTATGGGAGAGATTATAACACAGGAAATTATGTGGTCTCATCAGAGTTTTATTAGGATAAATCAAATTTTATGAAAACTTTTATGAATACAAATACCGGAGCGCTAAAGTCCATGAAGTCTGCGGTTGGCCAAGTTTTGGGTTTTTTATTCCCCTCCGAAGAGTCTGTTAGGAAATTTGAGGCGGCTCCGGCGGAAGAACTTGTGAAAATTCTGCCGGCAAGCGAGCCGATACAAACAGTAAACAAAGTCCGAATTCAAGCTAACGCTCTTTTCGCTTATAGCGACGAGGGGGTGAAAAATTTAGTTTGGGAGATTAAGTACTATCGAAATGAAAAAATCGCTGACGTGGTCGGTGAGCTTATCGCCGAGCGGATTAAAAAAGTTCTGATTCAAATTTATGGCGAGCGCGGTTTTTCGGTCGAACAATTTTTCCTCGTGCCAATCCCACTCACAAACCGGCGTCTGCGGGAACGTGGGTTTAATCACACCGTCATGCTAGCCCAGTCGATTTTAAAATATTTGCCGGAAAATTTTGAACTCGCGGGCAGTTTTTTTGAAAAAATCAGACATACACCCAAACAAAGCTCGATCGAAGACCGGATTCAGAGATTTGAAAACATTGTTGGGGCGTTTAGAGTTCCAAATCCAGAATCAGTCATCGGGAAAAATATCATAATAATTGACGATGTGATCACAACAGGAGCAACAGTGGCCGAAGCAAAAAATGTCCTCGAGAATGCAGGGGTGAGGAATGTTCAGATATTCGCTATCGCTCATTAATAGTGGACAGAAAAATGGACTAACGTGTTTTTTCGCATGTTAAACTTTCTTCATGTACGAAAGTTTGCTTCCGCAACCGAAACCCCGCTGGAAAATATTTTCACGCGGTGTGCTCATCACAATTATCGTGGCAATTGTTCTGGCGATTGGCGCCTATTTGTTTTTCCTTTTCTGGTCTGAAGCACCTCTCGCAGAAATCGATCTTCAGGTTGAAAAATCCGACACCATACACACCATCGCCAGCAAACTAAAAGACGGTGGGATTATAAAACACCGGGCATTTTTCTATTTCAGTTACTACGTTTTCGGTGGCCAGGAGGACATAGAACCGGCGGGTTACAAACTTTCAAGCACGATGCGGACCCGCGACATGATCTACACCCTTGAGGCAAAACCAATGAGTAAGTTTGTGGAAATCCCGGCCAAGGCCAGCAAAGATGAAATCGGGGCAGTTTTGGCCGACGCCTTGAGCTGGAACGCGCTCGACAGGCAGTTTTTCAGCCACACCTATGCCGGTATGCAGTGGCAGCATTATCAGGAACACATCGAGGAAGTTTTTCAGAAAAAATACGGCTGGGATGAAAGCAAAACTCATACCTTCCTTACCCTTTCCGCTCTCTACTACGATGGTTCGTATGACTTTTTGAAAAATATGTACGTGCCGGGGAAATATGAAATCCCGATTGGATCATCTCGAGCTCAGGTTGCCGGCATTCTCATCGACCGTTTTGTTTTGGACAACAAAGATGACCGAGTTGCTTTGGAAAGATTTATCGATCAAACATCTGCCGGCAGTGTAGTGAAGCTCATCGATGAACAAATGGTTTTGATGCCAGACATCGTGGCCATCCCTCCACAAGATTTAACCCTTAGAAAAGACGGTGACCAAACATACCTTTTGTTCACAACTTCATACTGGAACAAGGGCCGCGGTCCGCTTGAACTCATTGCTGATCCAAAAACCAAAGGTAAAGTCGGAGACTATGATCGCAATGTCTACCAGCGAATTTATAAACTCGATGGCGACTACACCGAGCGCTTGTCCGGCAAATTCCTCTGGCATTCCCCTCATTTGCATTATCATTTCCAAGATTTCGCTGTTTACACTTTGGAGCCAGTTAGCATCGGCAACTCTACCAGCCAAAAGGTTTTGGCTTCGGCAAACAGACAGAGTCATAAATCAACTTTCTGTGTTCGCGACTCTGAACCAGTCG
>CAYMIB010000064.1:0-2477 GCA_964390475.1 uncultured Candidatus Saccharibacteria bacterium
CATTTTCGCTGAAAGGGTCAACAAACAATCCTATATCCTTAAATTTTTCATAGTAACCACTTTCCTTTGTCAAAATAAACGGCTTGCCGTAAGAAATGGCGTCTAAAATAAGATTGGGACTGTCGTCACTTATGGAAGGCAATATAACGGCATAACAAGATTTAACTCGCTCAAGCATCTCTTCATACGAATAGCGCCCGTCGTCCAAAATAAGCTCAGGGTTAGTTTTTCGAGCCTCGGCAAAAGCTCTGTAAAGAGCGCGACCATTTTTAAGCTTTAAGGGTCGTACGGTCCATATAAAATTCTTTTGGGAGTATGGCAAACCGATATCATTCCTGAAAAAGTTTTCAATGATTACGGCGCGCTTTTTATCAAAACCGTGAGCAACCGAGGTTATTTCCATTTGCCAATTAGTGGTAAAAACAAGTTTGTCCGCAAGAGGCAAAACTTTTTTTCTAATCCAAAAGATAATTTTTTCTTTGAGAGAAATCTTCGGCAAATGCTTATAGAACTCTCGCATTGTTACAAGATTTCCAGTCCTCTCCACATAAGACTCCCAAAGAAAATCCCCGCCTATCCGAACCACCACCTTCTTTCTAAGTATTCTAGCGGCAAGAATGGTCGGCGCGCCGACACTAAAAGTGTCCATAGCGATAGCGTAATCCGCCCACCAAAGATGGTAAAAAGCTTTCAGAAAAAAAACAAAATGCCTGACACCTATTGGCAGATGATGCTCTATAGAATAGTGGGCCACCGACACCTCATGACCCTCACGCTCAAATTCATCAAATAAATTTTTGGCGTATTGAGAAGGTCCTCCGATATCCGGAGGAAAAACACCTGTTGCAATTAGGATTTTCATACATCCAGTATAACTTAATCAGAAAGGAAATTGTTCCCGCAAAAAAAATCACCCAACCGACAGAGCCGGTTGGGTGATGATTATTTTCTGGTTTATGAAGAACCAGCGAGGCGAAAAATGTCTTCTTCCGAGAGAGACTTCGACCATAGGTCGAAGTCCTTTGGGGCTGGAAACCAATCCGAGCCTTTGTCCGGATTAATGACATCGTCGCCGTGCTTGACGCAATGTGTCACGGCACCCGCTGGCATATATATGTTGTGGGAAATTTCCGGATGAGAAGTCCAGATATCTCCCTTTTTGCATACACCAACCTTTCGTTTCCCGTCGGGAAGCAGTTCAACAACGCCAATCCAGCCTGACTGGACGATAACCGTCTCCATCACGCCACCATGATGATGTCCATTTTGCCAACCGCAATCATTTTCTGGCATCGCCGTCCTTATATAACCGGAACCATCAGGTGCCATCATGCGGAAACGGTATTCACCGTTGTCCATTTGATTGCATGGTGTTTTGATGCCAAGTACCTCGCACTCGGCAACAGTAAGATTCCTAGGCATTAAAAACCCTCCATATTCTGTTGGATAACCCCACAATTGGAGTTATTACTATCCGGCGTTTATGATATCATCACCTGTGGTGTTTGTCAAGTTTTTATTTGGTACATTCAACCTTGAATTGCAACACTTTCGTTAAAAGCTTCTAAAGGAGTCTTCCAACCTAGCCGCTTTCTCGGACGATTGTTTAGAGCGTCCTCATCGACCGAAAGCGTGTCGCCAAACTCAGTGATACGGTACTTCTCGAACCTTTCCAACTCGGGAACAAGAAGTTCCGACCGGCGGCCATTGACCATCCCCTGAGAATGAACCACGTGCTCATTCCAAAAGAGCTGGAATCCGGGAATCGCATACGCTCGGATGGACAGTCTCCGGCGTTTGATTTCAGTGTTTCAGTGAGCATTGTCACAAACGCTCGAAATAGATAGAAATCGACCATAGTAATGCCAAGGCTCGTCTTGTATACCGGCTCCGTCTTTCGATTATCTTCCGCGCGCCAAATCATTGGCGCGCTTAGGCAACCAGATTATGCTTCGCTAATTTGGCAATACAGCAACAACAATAAAAATACGCCCCATTTTTGATGGGGCGTATAAGTTTGTGAATTATTCTAGGCAGAACCAATGACATTAAAGCCGTGGGTCGGCGTATAAGCGGCTGCTCCACCTCGGGAAACAAGCGTGTTTACTGCATCGACAGCTTCCTGGATAACTTTCTTGTACTGCTCATCTCGCACACTGACGCACATAAAGGTGGCTTTGTGCGCGCCCTGCATAAATGGTCTAATCGCCGCTGGTTCTGCAACGACTTCCGCGACAATCTTTCTGATTGGGCGCTTGATCATTCCACACAGGTAAGTTCGCACCCCATCATCTTTATAGATGTAGTGTTTCCAGAAAGTCCCTTCATGGGTCATGATGAATCCATGATGAAGCCCTTGTGATTTCAATGCATCGGTCAGCACATCATTGTATTCGTAAAAAAGCATTGTGCTCTCCTTTGGTTAGTGAACTAGACTTAGTGCAGTATATACTATTTAAATTTATTTGTCAAGCACA
>CAYMIB010000065.1:0-2418 GCA_964390475.1 uncultured Candidatus Saccharibacteria bacterium
AAATAAGACTGTAAGTATATTCTCCTAAAAACTTAAAAAATCAAGGTTTTTCAGGCTTTTCCGCCAGCTATACACACTTTGCTTGACTTGCTTTTTGAGTTTGTTTGTGGTATATTTACCCCAAAGAAGCACAGTTCTCTGACTTTTCAATATTCACTAAACGAACACAACACAAATTCATCCGAAGGAGGATGCCATGCGCAAATTCGTAATGTATTTTCTTGTCGCAGTATTTCTGTGCTCGGCATTCTCTCTGAGTGCCGACAGACGACGTCCCGCGCGTAGCGGAATGCAACCGACATTTCTCACCAAGCAGACTTCTCTGTCTGTGGTGGGACCCAACGAGAAAGGGGAATACAGTGCGCCTTTTGTGGCCTGGTTCCCGGTTTCAAATGGAACAACGGTAAGTAGTTATACCGTGGATGTTAATGGTAACAAAACTCCAATTGTGGGCGCGTCTTTCACTGTCACCGCGGAAAATGCCGATCACGGTTGGGCAATGCAACTCTGGGGACCTTTTACTGGCGGATATGCGCCAATTCCCACGAGTAGTGGTATTGTTGCTTTCCGCGTGGAATTCACGGGAAATTTCCAGACTTACAGTGTCAACGCAAGGGTTCCGGATGGAACACGTGCTACTGCTGTGGTAGATGTCTACCCCGACGGGAAGCTCTTCCTCAAGCAGTCTTACGCTGTTCTTCCGGTCGCTAGCCTCAACGGTCGAGGCCATCCTGTGGTAAATGGTTGGATCACTCCGACTCAGTATTATACTGGATCGGATGTGGTTGTTGCTGTTTGCTCCGGATTTCCGGACTCGCAGTGTCAGACCCAGGTGGTCGACATTCCGGCTCCTCAGACCAACGCAGGAAAAACGTTTAGTTTCGAATAAGAAGTCAAACTCGAATCGGTAAAACGATTCATAACTTGCCCCGCACTTGTGCGGGGCTTTTTTATTTGTAAACATTTTGTGTTGATAACTTTCTTCACTTACTTTTTATTTTGCTGTATAATTAAAATCTATGAAATCTATTATAAAAGGCAGATTTTTATTATTAATTTTTGTTTTATCATTTTTATCATTATTTGGTTTCTCTAGTCAGGCTCAGGCATTGACCATGGCACCAGATTTTAGTGTGACTTCTTTTACTTTATCTGCAGATCAAAACACTATTACTTTTACAGCAGATGGAAATTCTGGATATTTATATTCTAGTTGTGGTGCTGATGTTTTAGAGCCTCATTATGAAGGTGGTCCTTATACTTATACTCCTTATGCTATGTCTAGCGGAACTATTTCTGCAGGTTCTGTCTCAGGGACAATATCTTCTGGGGAAATTGCAAAGTTAACTAATGGACAAACGGGCACACCTTGCGATGACCCAGCCAGGTCTTCCCCAACAGGCAATGTTGTTCCCGGTACTCCAGGAACTTTTACAGTAACAAACAAAACCCTTAATGTTTCTAGTTTGGCCAATGGTTCATACACTCTTTCTGTTTCACTTTGTGCGACTGCCGGAGTATGTAGTGTTGCTACTAGGGCTTTTACTATAAATAATAGAGTAACTAGTTTTAATGTTACAGCAACTGCCGGTACTGGTGGTTCCGTTTCTTCTCCTTGTTCTGTGGCGAGCGGAAATACTTCCGCAACATGTAGTAATATTAATGCTTTGTCTGGGTATTCTTTAACTCAAGCTGTAGAATTTACTCCTTCTAATTGTGCCACTGGGGGCTCTTTTTCTGGAAATGCATATACTACAGGAAATGTTAATGTTAATAATTGTAATGTAAAATTTAACTTTGCTCCTGTAGGCACAGTTTCCGGCTATCATGACGGAGCTTCAGGCACAGTTGCTTCTACTTCCTGTAACGCAAATGGCTGGGCAGCTTTTTCAACACTACCAGGAACAGACTTAACAATAGGAATAATAAGTGATGGGGTAGCAGTGTACTATGGTCCTGCTGGGGAGTATAGAGGAGACCTGACAGGACAGTGCACAAGTGGAACTTGTGCATATAATGTGGACTTGAGTAGTCGTATTTCTTCTGGAGTAAATCACTCAATCACTGTTCAAGCTCAAAATCCTAATACTTCGGCTTGGGTGACTCTAGGTGGAAGTCCAAAGACATTAAATTGTACAGCAGTACCTCCACCACCTTGTGGAAATGGTGCCAATAATCCTCCAACTTGTACTACCTGTACTTCACCCCTTGTTTGGAACGGTAGCTCGTGTGTAGCACCTTCAACCGATGCTTGTGGTACTTATAGCGGTATTACCCCTAGACTCACTGAACCAACCACAAATCCTACTGCATGTAACCCAGGCACATATGCAAACTCTCCAGCGGACACCGCTACTCTCGGTGCTCAAGCTTGGAATTGGTCTTGTGGCACGGTCACTTCCTGTTCTGCTCCCAAAT
>CAYMIB010000066.1:0-2294 GCA_964390475.1 uncultured Candidatus Saccharibacteria bacterium
GTAATGTCATCAATATCTGTATGAAGGACGTATGGAACGCCGCGAAGATCAAAAGTTCTAGCAATGAGTTCGGCGTCGCGGTTATCCCGAAAAAGAACAGCGATTTGTTCTGCCTCGACTCCAGTTTTAATCTTTTCTGAAACTTTTTTTGATATATATTCTGATTCAGCTCGCGGAGTGTCACATTCGGTGACAAAGATGTCTGGGGTTATTTTTTCATCACCAGTTTTTGATTCTAATCTGATACGCTCCACACTAGTTTGGTTATTGCCGATCAAGCTGTGCGAAGCATCAAGAATTCCCTGAGTCGAACGATAGTTTTTATTGAGAGAAACGACGGTTGCTTGCGGAAAATGTTTCTTAAAATATAGAAAATTTTCAAGCGACGCGCCCTGAAAACGGAAAATTGCCTGCTTTTCATCACCAACCACAAAAAGATTTGGCTGTTCGTGAAAACCAGAAAGGAGCTCGAGTAAACGGTTCTGACCACGGTTGGCGTCCTGGTGTTCATCAGCCAAAATATATTGATGGGTTTCCTGAAGCTCAAGTAAAAGATTTTTATTCTCTCGAAGCTCCCGTAAAACTTCGATGATCATGTCTTCATAGTCATAAAGGCGTTGCTCTTCTAATTCCTCTTGATATTTCTCATACAGAATCGCAAACTCTTTACTGTTCTCAATTTTTCGAATTGCTGGCTTATATTTAGCCTTAATTTCACCCTTATACGCCCCCTTTTCGTGACGCAAGTCTTCGATTCCGTCTAGGTCTTTTTCAAAATCTCGAACGTGCTTTCTATACTCAGACGGGCCAACATCTTCACGCTTTAATTCTTTAATAAAAGACAAAACCGCTTTGAGATAATAAAGCGGGTTGCCTGTGGGCTTGAGCGTCGTGAGCTTGGTTTTTAAAATCAGCTCCTCAATGATATTGATCTGATCAACATCGGTGACATGTTGGGCGCCAATGATACGCGGAAACTCTTGTGGAAAACTTTTGATCACATCGTTACAAAAACTATGAAAAGTATGGATCGGCACTCGATAACCAATAGCCCCAATCGTGTCGACGAGTTTTTTTCGTACTGAATGAACGCCGGATTCAGTAAAGGTCAGAGCTAAAACGTTTTCGGGTGCTGTGTCGGTTTGACGCAAAATGTTTGCAATGCGCAGGGTCAAGATCGAGGTCTTGCCCGTTCCTGGCCCAGCGATGACAATGACCGGCCCATCGATTGCGTCCACCGCCGTGCGCTGTTCTGGGTTGAGTTTTTTATACAGTTCGTCGAATTTCTCAGTCGGAGGTCTTTTGGTCATGTAAAAAGATTATATCATTTGGCATAGATTGACTTTTGACAGGGCTGATGTAATTTATCATCAGAACTGATATGGCCCGACAAAAGAAAGGAGGCGGCATGGTCAAAGTGAAACTGTGTTTTGGGTTTATTCTCATCGCGACTGGTGCCGTCATCACCACCCTACTACTTCGGAGCAAAATCAACCCTGAGTGGCAATTTGTCTGGTGGATCGGTGTGGTCTTGGTCTCTGGTCTCGGTTTCCTAATTTTTTTAGAGCCACCAGAGAACAAAAGATCCTCGATTCAACAGAAGATGAGGACGATGAGAAAGAAGATCGTGGTAACTAAAAACCCCGCCGGTGCGGGGTTTTTCATTTATGTAGCCTAGTAATAATTCCTCAACCGATTAATACTCGGATGCTGGCGGATTTTTTCATGAGCCTTGGCTTCAATCTGACGAATACGTTCACGAGTGACACCGAATTCCTTTCCAACTTCTTCTAGGGTATGAGTGATGCCATCCACTAAACCATGGCGCATTTCGAGAATCTTTCGTTCTTTTTGCGGAAGATCGTCCATGATTTCACGGATCTGATCAGCGATGATGCGCCGCGCAGATTCCTGGTCTGGAGAAAGGATTTTTTCATCAGCAATGAAGTCACCGAGGGTTGATTTGCCATCGTCATCGTCACCCACCGGGCTTTCAAGTGACACAGTATTTTGGTCGATTTTTTCAATCTGGTAAATTTTGTCGACATCGAGATCCATTTCTGTCGCTACTTCTTCTGGAAGTGGGTCGCGACCGAGGTCCTGGGACAAACGACGTACAACCTGCTTGTATTTGGCAATGGTTTCAACCATATGGACCGGTACGCGGATGGTGCGGCTTTGGTCGGCCAAAGCGCGGGTAATGGCCTGGCGAATCCACCAAGTCGCATAGGTTGAGAACTTATAGCCCTTGGTCCAGTCGAACTTGTCTACGGCCTTAAAAAGGCCCAAATTGC
>CAYMIB010000067.1:0-2269 GCA_964390475.1 uncultured Candidatus Saccharibacteria bacterium
GTCTTGGTCTGGTGCCAACTATGAAGACGCCATTATTCTTTCAGAGCGTCTCGTAAAGAACAGCAAGTTTACAAGTATTCACATTGAAGAGTTCGTCGTAAACGTTCGTGACACCAAGCTTGGTCCAGAAGTCACGACTTGTGACATTCCAAACGTTGGCGAAAGCAAGCTCAAAAATCTCGCTGAAGACGGTATTATCCGCATCGGTGCCGAAGTTCGCCTCGGTGACATTTTGGTTGGAAAAATTACTCCAAAGGGCGAGAGTCAACTGACTCCTGAAGAGCGTTTGCTCCGTTCGTTGTTCGGTGAAAAAGCTCGTGACGTCAAAGACACTTCAAAGAGAATGGAGGGAGGAAAGCGTGGTCGCGTTATTAACGTCCAGGTCTTCTCTCGTGAACGCGGTGACAAGCTCGAGTCTGGAATTATTAAAAGAATTCACATTGAAGTTGCTCAGCTCCGAAACGTTTCTGTTGGTGACAAACTTGCCGGTCGTCACGGTAACAAGGGTGTTATTTCTAGAATTCTTGCTGAAGAAGATATGCCTTACATGGCCGACGGAACTCCGATCGACATGATTTTGACTCCATTGGGCGTGCCTTCACGTATGAACCTCGGTCAGATTCTAGAAATGCATTTGGGCTTGGCCGCAAACACGCTTGGATACCAAGCAATCGTCCCTCCATTTACCGGCGCAACTGACGTAGAGATTAAAGAAGAATTGAAAGCAGCTGGCTTCAACGAAGATGGAAAGGTTCTTCTCTTTGACGGCCGAACTGGCGAACCATTTGGTCAGAAAGTCGCCGTTGGTTACATGTACATTTTGAAACTTCATCACATGGTTGAAGACAAGATTCACATGCGTTCAATCGGTCCATACTCTCTCATTACTCAGCAACCGCTCGGTGGAAAGGCTCAGAACGGAGGTCAGCGGTTTGGAGAAATGGAAGTCTGGGCACTCTTGGGTTACGGCGCCGCGCATACTTTGCGTGAAATGTTGACGATTAAATCTGACGACATCGTTGGTCGTTCGGCGACATTCGATGCGATCGTGAAAGGTGAGCCGATTAGAGAATTAAATATTCCAGCGTCGTTTAATGTGCTCCTTAACAACCTGCGCGGTCTCGGTTTGGATGTCGACCTCCGAAAGACTGACAAAGACGAAGATGACAAATAAAGATAATCGAAATAAATAAATCTAAAAACATGATAAAGAACACTCCAAAAACATCAACATCAGATTTCAATTCGATTGTCTTGAAATTGGCTTCACCGGATCGTATTAAGGAATGGTCATGTGGCGAAGTCACAAAGCCAGAAACGATCAACTACCGAACTCAGCGCAGTGAACGCAACGGTCTTTTCGACGAGAAAATATTCGGTCCAGACAAGGATTATGAATGTTACTGCAGTAAATACCGTGGTATCCGTTACAAGGGAATTGTCTGTGAAAAATGTGGAGTCGAAATCACTCGATCTATCGTTCGACGTGAGCGAATGGGTCATATCGAACTTGCGACCCCGGTTTCTCACATCTGGTTCCTCCGTGGTTTGCCATCTCGAATCGGTCTCATCATGGGCATTCCAACTATCGATATCGAAAAAGTTATTTACTTTGCCGGATATATCGTCACTACTGTTTCTGAATCTGAACGAACTCGAATTCTCAAGGAACTCGATGGGGAATTCAAAACCAAAATCAAAACCGCAACCGACGAGAAAACAAAGGAAGCGATGAAAGAGCTTTTCTCAACTATCAAGCGCGACGTTGAAGGGATCGAAGAAGGACGAGTTTTGGACGAAATCGAATACCATAACTTCACCGTAAAATACCCAACCCTTTTTGAAGCGGGAATTGGTGCCGAAGCAATTTCTAACCTTTTCAAGAAAATTGACCTAAAGAAACTTGAAAAGAAACTCGAGGAGGCTCTAGAAAACGCTCCCGGTATCGAACTCGACAAAATCCAGAAACGTCTTTCTCTTATCCGAAATTTAATTAAAAACAACATTCGACCTGAATGGATGTTTCTTACTCGTATTCCGGTTATTCCGCCAGCTCTCCGCCCGATGGTTCCACTTGACGGTGGTCGCTACGCAACCTCTGACGTCAACGATTTGTACCGCCGTGTCATCAACAGAAATAACCGTCTCAAGAAACTCAAAGAAATCAGCGCGCCGGAAGTTATTCTCCGAAACGAAAAGCGTATTTTGCAAGAAGCGGTTGATGCTTTGATCGACAACACTATTCGTCACGGCTCTTCTTCAGCTGGTG
>CAYMIB010000068.1:0-2254 GCA_964390475.1 uncultured Candidatus Saccharibacteria bacterium
GGTTAAGAAAATTTAGATATGAAAAATTATGAGGATTATGAAAATTATTTCTTAGCGCCTTCAGTTGCCGCCTTGGCAGACTTAGCGGCATTGATTTCGGCCTCCTTGGTCTTGGTTTCAAGCTCCTTTTGCATCTTACCTCCGTGTCGGATGAACTTTCGAGTTGGAGAAAATTCGCCGAGTTTGTGACCGACCATGTCTTCAGTGACAAGCACAGGAAGGTGTTCCCGACCATTGTGTACGCCGAAAGTGTAGCCCACGAATTCTGGGGCGATCATGCTATCCCGAGCCCAGGTTTTAACAACCCCGGCCTCACTGGTCTTTTTGCCAGCGATTTTTTGGAAAAGCTTTTCGTAGACGTATGGTCCTTTTTTACTTGATCGTGTCATGTTTCTTTTTATTCAGATTTTTGCCGGATTTTGCCGACATTTTCGGCCCTGAAGCTGGCCTTACAAACAAAAAACCTGCCCCACTACTCGAAGGCAGGCCCGATTTCGCTGGTAAAGCTATAACGGGCGCGCAGACTTGCGTAGGGAGATCATATAGGAAAGGGTTAAAAGAGTCAATAAGAAAACCGGCACCTCATGATGCCGGTCTTGTGGAGAGTTAGATCTCGCGTTTGGCCTCGTATTCGGCTTCATCCCAAACCTCGAGGTAATAGCGATACTCACCGTTTTTTGTTTTGGTCACAAGTACCAAGAACGGGTCCTTGGGCACACTATCGATCAAAAATTCCTCAACCTCAAGACGTGCACCAGTGATGTTTCTCTGCTGTACCAAGCACGCAGTCTGAAGCGCAAATTCTGGAACTCGCCGGTTGTAGCCCCTGAGAGAGACTCCCACCCATTTGCCGACCCTGGTGATTGCCCTTCCAGCGTAGTCATTCACGATACGAATGAACAGACCTCCTCCAACCACAAGACCAATGCCGGTCCAGCTGGTAATAAACAGTGTCGCGTAGAAAGCCGTGACCAGAATTCCGACAGCAACCACGACGATACTGAGAACGAGCAAGAAAGCATATAATCTTTCTATTTTCCCCGCCATGCGTTCGATCGCTTGGACCTTGGTGGCTTTGTATTCAGCAACCGAACTTTCGCTGAACGGCCTGATACCGAGTTCAGCAAGAATCTGTATCACTCCGTGCCGATCAGGCTGTGCCCCGACCATGTCGTTCAAAAGCCTGTCGTAGCCCAGAAGCTCGTCGGCCTCTTTCGCCAACTGAACATCACAAGCCACTCCATCAAGAGTGACAGCACTCACATCGCGCCGCAAAACCGTTGACCGCCGAGGCTGAACTCGAGTATCCGATCGCACTGCAATTGCCGTTGTCATCGTAACCTCCTATCTAAAGGATTCTGATTCAAGACCAAAAACCAAACTTTCTATTCATCATAATATCTATTTTAAACCATTCGTCAAGTACCTTGAGAGTTTTTATCTTTTCTTAAACAAAAATTTATGTCGTATTTGCTACTGTTCATTGCGTCGAAAAAAATAGCAGGAGTATAATTACCGAAAATAAATCAATGGATACAAAAGTATTAGAAATTAGATTCACTAGTTTAGATAAAAGGGTGGATTCCATAGAGGAAACCATGAAAGCCGGATTTAGTCGTCTTGAAACAAAAATAGAGACGATCTTTGACGACTTTGCAGTGTCAATAAAACAAGAGTTTGACCGGATCGAAGAAAAGTTTGACGCACGGTTCGATCAGGTGGATAAACGTTTTGAGCAGATCGATGTTCGATTCGATCAAATGGATCGCCGCTTCGACCGCATCGAAAATGTCTCAATCGGCAACCACGAACGTCGCATTGAAAACATCGAGGACGATCTTCGTCTTGTAAAAACTAAAATCGGTCTCAGAAAGAGCCGATAAAGAAAAATTGCTTTGCTAGGAAGGAGAGTGGCGCTGTCGCGTAGGCGACGAGCTTAGCAAAATCTAGCAAGATTTATGCGCTCTCCTGAAGAGCAAAGCAATTTTTCTACTTATTCCCCCTTCTTGTTCTTCCCAACTCGTCGTCGAGAAACAATGAAGACGTTTGAGTATTTCTTTGGAGTTCGGCTCTTTTGACCTTTTCCAACAGGACGACCGTAACGAGTGATTGCTCGGCGGCGACCTCGGCCCTGACGACCTTCACCTCCACCGTGCGGATGGTCGACTGGGTTCATGGCAGTACCACGAACTGTTGGTCGGATACCCAACCATCGGCTACGACCAGCTTTTCCGAGCTGAACAAGGCGGTTTTC
>CAYMIB010000069.1:0-2230 GCA_964390475.1 uncultured Candidatus Saccharibacteria bacterium
TCTTTATTTTTACGCAATGGCAGAAGCGGCAACAAACCATGCGCAGTTATATTCGCGCCTGTCCCAAACCTGGAATCAGCTAGAAACGCGCGTTGAAACGCGTAATTCTGCTGGACGAAACTTCTCTTTCCAAGAAGAGTGGGAGCTTGAAGGAGATTTATTTTATAGAAGATGGTTTGGCCAGTTTTTTAATATTGTAGGAGGTGGCACTTATTTTAATGAGAGTCCCAGAGCTACTATGGGAGTGAGCTATATATTACCTTTTCTTATCGAGTCGCAAATACTCATCGATCATAAAGGGCAGTTTCGCTTTGACTTAGAGAAACGTTTTCAATGGACGAAAACTATCTTAAGCAACATCGACGTCACATGGAGGCCCGGCCAACAGGGTACAGTAGAAAGCCCCTTAGAGTATGAAATTTCGTTTATGTATTCGCCTGTCTGGTCTTGGGCCGCAGGTCTAATGCTCACTAATCATACGATAGGAGCTGGCTTACAGGTTCAGTTCTAAATATGAAAAACTCGACAGGAAATTTACACATTTGCTTTTGTGATAATCGGGAATTCAATTCAGCGCCCAGCGGAAAATTTCAGGATAGATGTCGCGTGACGGTCAGCTAACTTGCTGACTGAGTGCCGTAGTAACTGATATTTCTTTTTCTTTCAAGCAATTTAATTTTACCATAGTGATTTTTCCCCAATTTCTAGTTTTTCCAGACCAGCGAGATGGATTTTTATTTTTTGCATCTTCGTAAATAGCTTTTCTTTTTTGTAAAATATCTACATCGATACCATCGTGACGTGAGGCTGGTGTAACAAATTTGATTGCGCTGTGCAGATGCTCGCTGTTGTACCACGTTACAAACTTTTCGACCCAGGACATCGCAGCCTCGATTGATTCAAACGGCTTTGTCGGAAAACTCGGACAATACTTCATCGTTTTAAAAAGAGATTCGGAGAATGGATTGTCGTCGCTAACAGACGGCCTTGAAAACGACGGCACAATTCCTAAACGTTGCATTGTGGCGAGCATAGTAGCCCCTTTCATTGGACCGCCGTTATCGGCATGTACTGCCAGTTGATTTTTATCGATCCCTTCGCGGTCACATATTTCTGTAAGCAGCAAAGAGGAAAAATCCGCTGCTTCTCTATCGTGAACCCGCCAGCCGACTATTTTTCGAGAAAAAACATCGAGAAATAAATAAAGATAAAAATACTGCCCTCGCAGATTTGATAGTAAATAGGTGATGTCCCAACTGTAAAGTTCATTCGGTTTTGTCACGTGAAAAGCAGACGGCCGATGAATCGTCTTGGGTTGTGCTTTTCCTCGGTGAGTCAACATTTCACTCTCTTTCAGGACGCGATAAAATGTGGACTCTGATGCAATATATTCTCCTTTGTCAGCGAGAGAAGGCACAATTTGATGAGGGCTCTTATTGCAAAACTCTGCGCTTGCAGCAGTTGTCACAATCTTTTCCCGCTCAAATGCCAATAGCTTGTTCCGCGGCACTGTCACGGGGCCGTGACGGCCATCCACGGCTGTTTTAGGTCGCTGCCACCGTTGAAGTGTTCTCTCATCAATACCCACGACAGCACAAGCCTTATTCTGGCGCGCACCTCCACAAACGGCTGCGGCTACCAGAATAAGAATTTGCGTTCTATCTAAAAATGTTACTTTTCTTCCACGTCTTTGTTTCCCCAAATCAGGTCGACTTTTTTTTGGAGAATTAACAACGCTGACGCTTCTGCTAGGGCTCGGTCTTTACGTAAAATCTCAAACTCTAAACCACTAATTTTTGCGTCACGTTCGTCCTTTTGAAATTTTGGTTTCGCTCCGAAATGTCCAATTATTTCTGCTCGCCATTCGGAAACTTGATTTGAGTACAAACCTTCTTTTCGTAAGTATGCCCCCGCTTCATTCTCCGCTAAACCTGCTGTTTCTATTACGGCCTTAAGCTTGGCTTCGGGACTCCATTTCATACGACCTCTCTGACTAGAATTAGAGTTCACCTTACCACAACTGCTAATCCAATAGCTTACTGTTGCGATGGGAACTCCTACTTCTTCACAAACCGACAGGATCGTACGACTCCCTCGACTAACAACTTTGCTTACAACTGATTCCTTGAACTCTTTCGAATAGTTTTTTCGGGCTAACACTTTTATTCTCTCGCTTCCCACCCCTTTTTCTATTGTTCAGCTCGCACGACATCTTTCCTGAAACAGGGGG
>CAYMIB010000070.1:0-1603 GCA_964390475.1 uncultured Candidatus Saccharibacteria bacterium
TGCTCTTCATCTGGAACAGCAAAGTGGCCATCATGACATTCAAGAAGCAGTACTCAATCTTGGTAACCGAAGACCACGGAACTGCGCAGATTATTCGTGCAGTGACCGAACTTGTCTGGGACCACACCCCCGAAGCAGACCGGGTGCGCACTTAGCCGTGCTAATTCTCAAGTTTAACGAAGCTGCCATCTTTCACCGTCTGCATCTCGAAACCATTCTCGGGAGTAGAGACAAAACCTTTTGCGTTAAACGTAATTAGAGGAGTAGACACACCTTCGTATTGGGTCTCGGCAATTACATTACGCAATACGATGCCACCTTTTAACTTGGTTTTTTCAAGAGCTCTCGCGATAACATAGACAGCATCGTACGCAGTAACAGAAGTGGGGTACTTGGGCTCTGTACCAAATTTTGATTTGAAACTTTCTGCAAACACTTGATACTTCGTTGTCTTGCTTGGAGTGCTAAAAAATCGCTTCTCCATTAACTTGGGACATTGGCCCAAAGAGGCTGGGTCTCCAGAAGATTCTGTGCCCAAAGTGATACCAGTAAAACCCATCTGATCTGCCTGAGTTAAAAAAGGGCACTGATTATAGTCACTCGTAACTGCAAAGATTGCTTCCGGATTTACGGCGCGAAGTTTCAACAGAGGTGTTTTAAAATCGAGCGACAGCGGATTTCCCATATCAATCTCTTCTACAATTTCAACGCCATATTTCGAAGCTTCTTCTCTCATTGTCCGCGCAGTAAACTCCCAGAAGCCGGCTGCAATCGGCTTGATGATAGCAACTCGATGAATATTTTTTGCCTCGGCAAATCTAAGTAGCTCTCTAATACCCACCCGGTTATCGTGCCAGGTAGAGAAAAAGTATTCATAGCTTTTTTCTTTCTCTAAATCGGGAGAACTATCAGCCCCGATCATCGGAACTTGGGCTTCTTCTATAATCGGTAAAATAGGCATGGCCGGTTCGTCCCACTGAGGTCCGACGATTGCAACCACCTTATCTACTTCAATAAGTTTTCGCGCTACAGAAACTGCCACCTTGAGCTTATCAAGAGAGACATCTTCACTCACCAGTTCAAGCTTGGATCCATGGACACCACCTTTTGAATTAATCTCTTCGACCGCCAAAAGCGCGCCGTTGAGTTCTTCTTCGCCAATTACATTACCGACACCGGTTAGCGCGGCAATACTACCAATTTTGATCACTCCGGGTTCTTGCGGTCGATCTATCAAAAGAAACCCAAAAATACCCACCAAGATAAGGAGCGCTGCTATTGTTATGTTTTTCATAAAGTTTTTGGTTACAGTTGGCATCCTATGCAAACAAAAAATGTAGTCAAACTCTCCTGTTTGGGAGAGTAGTTATTGACATAAAAGATAGTTGTGCTAGTGTCAGCAGATGGATACTTCCGTTTTAACTAAATACGACCTCAATAAAAACGATATCCGTGTATACGAGTCTCTACTGCGCCTCGGCCGATCAAAAACTGGGTCAATCATTAAAGAGACGGGAATCGTTAGTTCTCGGGTATACGAGTCTCTACGCCTCCTTGCAAAAAGAGGGCTGGTTTCTTATCAGGTAAAAAACAACATCAAGTA
>CAYMIB010000070.1:1613-2167 GCA_964390475.1 uncultured Candidatus Saccharibacteria bacterium
ACCAGGCAGAAGAGTTGTCACAACTGCTAGAAGAAGCAGCAGTAAATATCACGCAACTTAAAGAACTCTCGCGTGAAGTTACCAACTTCCCTATTCCGGTCCCTTCTCGTAACGAGGCAAATATTTACGAAGGAAAGCACGGCTTTAAAATGGCCTTCACGCAGCACATTGAACGAATGCGCCGAAAAGAGAAGATTTCGATCATCGCTTTTTCTAAACGCTCATTTGTAACAACGAGCGCGAAAGAGTTACGTGGATTCTTCAAAAACACAGACACGTGGATGATCCCTAAAAAGTGTGACGCGAGGATGCTTGCCGAAAAAGAGATGTCGCCAATTTTAAAAAAGGATCGGATTGATCCAACTATATACAAACTAAAATTTCTTCCATCCGGGTACTTTGGTCCATACGCCATAAACATATCCGCGACAGAGGTTCTTCTGTCCGTATGGGGTGAACACCCTATCGTATTTAGTATCAAAAACCCAATTATCGTTTCCAGTTTCCAGAAAAATTTCGACTTCCTTTGGGATATTGCAAATAAGTAACTACTC
>CAYMIB010000071.1:0-2097 GCA_964390475.1 uncultured Candidatus Saccharibacteria bacterium
CATCAAGATCGTCGTAGAGAAGTTTCCAGACCAAGTGAGGCTGTTTGTCTCCCTTGCGCAGTTGACGAAGACCTTCGCGGGCACTCTCTATGTTGCCTTGGCGGACAAGATGGCGAAGCTCTTCTTCACTCGTACCAATGTGGGCTGGAGTTGCCTGCGCTTGTTCGAGTGAGTTACGAATAAGCCACTCGGTTGTGCTTGTGACGTTGCCAGGTTTTTTTCGAAAAATATTCAGCCAGTACTGAGCTTGCTCCAAGTATCCTTGACGAAGCAGTTGCTGTACTTCTTCGTCAGTTGTACCTATGTCACCAAGATTACACCCGCATTCAGTGAGGTCGTGTAGTAAGAGTGAATACCAGACCGTGCCTTCTCTTGGGGACTGCCTCATGTACCCAAGTGCTCTAATTGCCGCACGCCGTTGAGCCCTTTTGTATAGCCCGGCTATTTCTTCTTCGGTGGTTCCAATGTCCTCCCATTTGGCTTCGGCGTCTTTGAGAAAACTTTTCAGAAGCCAAAGCGTGGTGTATGTCTCTGTAGATTCTGTGTCCAAACGCATCTCCTTTAAATATGCTTTGGCACGATTTAGGGATTCCATTTTTTTCCGCTCTTTGGCCTGCTCTTTATTTTGCTCTTTGAACCTAACCGCAAGTTCTACGATTTCTTCTATGGAGGCGCCGATTTCTTCGGGCTCCTTTAGTGTTATGGTTAGGTTTGAAACCATTCTGCGAAGCCTGGTCTCGGACACTGTGGTTTCTTTGCGCAGTATTTCGAGATCTAACTTTGCTTGGCCTAGTAGAGCGCGTTCAAGAATTTCTAAAACTTCATCTAAAGAAATTCCTGCCAGCTCCTGAATGTTCTTACCTGAGCTGACTTGTATTGCCAGAATGTCGCGGAAAACCTCAAGCGGGTTTTGAATCGATACCGTTTAATTTTTAGTGCCTGATTTGTCTGTTTCTGTTATTCTTAAGAGAGAAAACCGTATTTTTACGATTTAAAACATTAATGATTGTCTAGTATGTCAAAAAAAATGGAAGCATCGGTGTACTCACTGTGGTAGTAAACAGACCATTAAAAAAGGAACTCAAGGAAGTTCCAGTAAATACTTTTGCAAGTCCTGTCGTCATTCATTCTCAATTGCTCATGGCGGACATCGAAAAAATCTCTGGATTGAGCACATTGATGGAGTACCATTTAGAAAGCTTGGTAACGAGAACGGATTAGGTGGCGCGCAAGCCTACAATCTAGTCACGGAAGAACTGTCTCAGCTACCCAGTAATACCGAACTGACAAAGCAAGTATGCAACCCCAACAGGTTCTCTGGTATTCTCGTCATTGATGGCAAGTACGTAGCGGTAAAGGGGTACGCTCGTAAAATTCCATTTCTATGGGCACTCGATTACCTCACCCATGATATTCCTTACGGCGACGTGTTTGCTGCCGAAGATGAAGCTGCATTTTCTCAATTCTTTAGCAAGCTCAAAGACCTTGGATACTATCCGCGCATTGTGGTTGCAGATGACCGACAAGGTCTAAAACAGGCTTTAGCAAAGGTATTCCCGCATGCTAAGCTCCAACTCTGCCACAACCATTACGTGGAGAATATCCGTAGAGAACTAAAGGTGCGCACCGTACCAACCTATGTACATTTTTTTAATTCCTTACGATTACACGTATTTTTAGAAGGTACCGATGAACAAAGAATTACCCAAGGGTTGCTGCACGTATTCAAAACCCATACGAATGGCAAACGAAGACTCCAAAATATTGTGACCACGATTCAGGCCCGGTACGATGATCTGTTCAATTACCTGCTCGTAAAAGACTGTCCGAACAACACCAATATCATTGAACTGTACAATTCACACCTTAACGGCAGATTAAAAATCATTAAGGGTTTTCAATCCCTGCAGTCAGCTAAGCTGTGGCTCAATGCGTATATCATCCGTAGGCGTACTAAACAGCTGACCGACTGCGAAGGGAAATTCAAATATTTAAACAAACATGCCTCACTGGAATTAACTATCAAAAAACAGGCCGAGTGGCCCGACATACTTACTAACTTAGGGATTACCCAACCGATATTTTTTGAAAAATCTC
>CAYMIB010000072.1:0-1943 GCA_964390475.1 uncultured Candidatus Saccharibacteria bacterium
TTTTAATGCATTCGAGCCTTGTTTTAACCCCGGAGGGTTTGCCGCTGGGGTTTTCTGTGAAGTTGCACGATATTTTGGGTAGTAATTCTTAGAATAATTTAGATAAATTTGCGTTACAGAAGCGTGGCATCATGGATTGAAGTATGCCAATAGATTTTGATAGTTTTGCGAAAAGGTACGCCCGACTTCAAGTGAAGTCGGGCGCATTACTAGGGGAATTTATTTTAAAGCAGCTCTGTGGATGCCAGGCGGATATGATCTGGTGATACGACTTGTTCTTTTTCGGTTGCGGCTGCGACTAATCCTCCACGTGCTAGGAAGTTGGCTTTTCGCAAAATACCTGCGGAGCCCTGATAGATTGCAGTGATGGCCTGGTCGGAGAAGAGTTGTTTTTTCATTCCTGCTATTCCCAGGTGGTGTTCGAGGTAGACTGCCATTTGATCTTTATTCAGGTGGCTTAAGTGGGTTCTGGCGACGACCCGAGAAGCCAGTGGTGCCGAGCTTCGATAGGTGAGCTTCTCGATGAGATTGGGCTGACCGGAGAGGACCAGAGAGAATAGATTTTTCGAATCATTATCAAACTGGGTGAGTGTATGAAGTTCTGCAAAAACCTCAATTCTCAATAAATGCGATTCATCGACAACGACAATAATTTTTTGTTTCTTAGTGGCCACAATTTCTCGTATTGTGGCTTTAAAGCCTTTTAATATTCCGGCCCTGCTTCCTGTTTTAACAACGATATCAAGATCCCAGCAAAGTTGACGGTAGAACTCGATAAGAGAACCGCCTGTGGCGGTGATATTTAAAAAAAGATATTGTGAAGGATGGAACTGACTCTGCGACCAACGAAGGGAAGTAGATTTTCCGCTGCCGACTTCGCCGGTAATAACAAGCACTCCTCCGCTCATAATATAATCAAAGCGTTCCTTGACTGATACCATCGCTGGCAATTTCAGCAGGTTTTTGGACGCGATTTCAGAAGTGAAGGGTTCTGATTTGAAGCCGAAAAAAGCACAGTAGGGGTTCATAGGTCACCTTCTATTTTATTTGGAAACAGTTGTCCTGTCGGGTGTGGGGTATCGATTTTAATAATTTCTGGAGTTGGTTTTAATGAAGCTGGATGAGGATCCCAATTTCTACCGATTTGCGAGTTTACATGGGGGTTAACAACTGATGCTGTGCCATAAGATTTGCCCTGAAAAAATATTTCGACACTTGATAGATCTTCAGCGTGAAAACGCAGTTCGACCTGCCTGTCAATTAGTGCAACCGGCGCTTCAAGAAGTGCTCCCATGAGTCTGACGGTCCTATCCTTTTTTACTCGCCTAAATTCTATTTGCCTAAAATAATCCAAGAGATGAATTGGTGCTGGGCGAATACACTCGAGCCCTGCTCGATAACGATTGTACGGGCTCTGTTTAGTCGTCCCATGAATGCGGTTATTGTAATCATCCACCCATTCGGAAAAATTATGATTGAGAAGGTCCAGCTTATCTGGGTTTTGAGTTTGGTTGCTGACGGCAACGAAACTATCTCGTACATATTTGAACCATCTTTCGATTTTACCGCGACCCTGAGGGATGTAGGGTCTGGAGTGTTTGATTCCGATTCCAAGTTGGGCTGCCACTTGTTCTAAATGCAGGGCTTTAAAACAAGAGCCATTATCAATATAAAGTTTTTGTGGCAGTCCTCGCTTTAAAATTCCCTGCCGCAGGCAATCTAGAAAGTTTTCTCTGGTTTCATTCAAGTAAAATTCGGCATGGACAATAAATCTGGAGTGATCATCGATAATGGCAACCAAGTAACTTTTGCGAGACTTCCCATCAACCCGGACATACGGTCCATGCATCACATCGCTTTGCCATATTTCATTTGGGTGCAAGGCCTCAAAATGTCTCTTGTCGACGGCGTCTTCATTCACTTTGGTGAGTTCTTCAGAGCGT
>CAYMIB010000073.1:0-1849 GCA_964390475.1 uncultured Candidatus Saccharibacteria bacterium
GAACGTACACAGTACCGTAGTCTCGCACATAAATATCCTGCCGTTGCAAGCGAAGCAGAGGTAGAGTGGCTTTTCGATACAAGCCGCTCTATCGACCTTTACTATGACATTATAAAATCAAAGACCGAGTGGCCAGCCTACAACCAATCAATCAAAACGCTCGCTCAGCACCTCGGTTTTTCATGGCGTGATTTAAACCCAAGTGGGGCCGCATCGATCCAGTGGTTCAATGAATACTGTCGCAAAAAAGACCCCGCCAAACTCCAACGTATCCTCGACTACAATGAGGACGACTGCGTGGCGATGATTGTTGTGAAAGATAAACTCCAGCAGTTATTAAATAGTCGTCCCTGAAAAAGCGTAAATCCCTTATAGAATATGGGTGAAACGGGTATTTGAGTGTGTTAAAATTGCCGGGAATTGAGTAGAGTCGCTCAAAATCTGGAGGATTTATGCAGGCAAAACCAAGGGAAATGGCTAGGCAGGAAGAAATATTCAGGTTTCGGTTGGATCGTATCTGCGATGAGGGTAATGCGTTATGCAAGCTGTCGAGAACTATCCAGTGGTCGGAATTTGACAAGTCCTTCGGCGGGTTTTATAGCGAGGGTCAGGGTCGCCCTGCCAAGCCTACGCGGTTGATGGTGGGTCTGCATTATTTGAAGCATGCGTATGACTTGAGTGATGAGGAAGTGGTGAGTCAGTGGGTGGAGAACCCCTACTGGCAATACTTCTGTGGCGGTGAGTATTTTGAGCACGAGTTTCCGATTGATCCGAGTTTGATGACGAAGTGGCGGAATCGGCTGAAGAGCGGTGGTATGGAGAAGTTGCTTGAGGAAACGATCAAGACCGGATTTCAGATGAAGGCCTTGAGTCAGGCCAGTGTTCAAAGGATAAACGTGGACACGACGGTTCAGGAAAAGGCAGTGACGTTTCCAACAGACGCAAAGTTGTATTACCGTATGTTGATGAAGCTGGTGAAAGTTGCAAAGACAGGCGGGTTGGAGCTTCGTCAGAGCTACACGAGGTCGGCGAAGCGGTCATTGATCATGCAAGGCCGGTATGCGCATGCGCGCCAGATGAATCGAGCTAAAAAACAGATCAAGAAGTTGCGGACGTATTTGGGTCGAGTCACTCGTGATATTGAGCGCAAGATAGGAGGTCGGAAGGAGCTTGCGGAATCATTTGCGCCTCTGTTGGAGATGGCGAAGCGGTTGTTTTCACAGAAACGCGATGACAAGAACAAGCTGTACAGTTTGCATGCTCCGGAAGTGGAATGTATCGCCAAAGGGAAGGCACACAAGAAATACGAGTTTGGTTGCAAGGTAAGCGTGGCAACGACATCAAAAGACAATTTTATCGTGGGTGTGCAGGCGTTTCATGGCAACCCATACGACGGTCATACCCTGAAGTCAGCCGTGAGCCAAGCCGAGCGGCTGGCAGAATTTGAGGCGAAAGAGCTTTTTGTAGACCGGGGGTTTCGTGGACACGATTACGAAGGCAATGCCGTGGTGCATGTTGCCAAACAAGGGCTGTCAAAGGTCAAGCTATCACTGCGCAAATGGTTGAAACGCCGATCAGCGATAGAGTCAATCATCGGCCACATGAAAAGTGATGGGCGACTGGGAAGAAACTATCTCTTGGGTAAGGAAGGCGACAAAATAAACGCCATTCTCTGCGGCGCGGGACACAATATTCGGAAGCTACTAGCCTGGCTTCTATTTTTTCTTTTTGGCGGGTACTTCAAAATCGACTTTCAACCGAGAAATTGAAAGTCTCGGAATAAAAATTTGGTCTGGATTCCTGAAAAAACGACTTTTTCAGGGACGACTAACTATCTGGCAAATCAAAT
>CAYMIB010000074.1:0-1702 GCA_964390475.1 uncultured Candidatus Saccharibacteria bacterium
TGCTCTTTATTTTAAATAACATTTGTATTGCTTAATGTCAAATTTTTTATAGGCACAAAATAAGAAAAACCCGGGGAGCTTATGCTCAACCCGGGCCGCAGATATAGGTCTCTCGAATTTTGTCAAATTGCCGCTCGAGCTCTCCAATGAGATGTAGCACTGCCTCTTGGACAAGTTTGTTTTCTTTGAGCAGCTTAACTTGACTCTGAGTTAGAAGCAGGAAAAGAGCCTCATTTGCCGCCTTATTTAGCATGAGCTTCTCTTGAACTGCGGACAAACCCGGTAGTCCGGCAAGTTCTAACCAAGAGTTTGGTTCGTCTCCTAGAACTTGGGCCACAGCTACGATCGCCCTCCATTTTTTTGGTGGATTGCCTTCTTCCCAATTTCGAATGGTTTTGTTGCTGATGCCTGCTAGTTGCGCCAGGCTTTCTGGCGATAAGCCTTTTTCTATTCGAACGGCACGCAGTTTTGTTGCAAAGCTCTCAGTCTCGTGCTTAGTCACTGGACTTTCCTCAAGTACAATATGCCGTTTGTTAAAAATTGCCAACCCTGCCGTGTAATGATACTATTAATTATATGGAAAATGGCTCTACTGAGGGATTTTAATGTTTAAAAATAGGCACGGAATTCCTGACATTTATGGGTATTACTAATGATCTAGAAAAAATTGGTTTCAACTCTACTGAATCGCGAGTATATATCGCGGTACTTGAACTTGGCGGCTCCTCGGTTTTGCAAATAGCCAAAAAGGCGGGGCTACCGAGGTCAACCGTGCATGATA
This sequence comes from uncultured Candidatus Saccharibacteria bacterium, assembly GCA_964390475.1. Lineage (GTDB taxonomy): Bacteria > Patescibacteriota > Minisyncoccia > Phycocordibacterales > DATGWK01 > JAHFLV01. The sequence goes on from CAYMIB010000074.1 coordinate 782, forward strand.
TTTTAAGAGCGCTCAATCACAGGGGTTTAGTTTCGACATACCCTAAAAAGAAAAGAATGTTTTTTGGTCCAACGGACCCCGCGCTTCTTGTTGAGCAGACGAAGCGGCAAGGTCTTTTAGTAGAGAACCTGTTACCTCGTCTTCAGGCGCTCTATGAGTTACCAAAACGTAATTCTCAAATTCGATTTTATCAAGGTAGCGAGGGATTAAAGATCGTAGTTGAAGAGATCTGTCGGGAAACAAAAAATGTTCTCGCGATGTCTTCCGTCGGAGATACAACTTTTTTTTCGCAGAAGGAGAAAGCAATGTTCTTGGAGTTGAGAAAAAAGCACGGTGTTAATATTCGCACGATATTGCGAGCTGGTCCTGAAGCCAGCGCACTATCTATGCAAGATGGTGTTGAGCTAAGACAGTCGAAAATTATTGAAGACATATTGCCGTATAAAGGTACGATTTTATTGTGGAACGCGAAGTTTGCGCTCATTGAACTAGGAGAAGAATCGATAGTTTTGATTGTAGAAAATGAACAGATGACAAAAATGGTTCAGACACTTTTTGAATTTACTTGGAGATATGCACCCTCGGTGTCTGAACATAATTAAAAATGAAAACTGAGAAAAGAAAAGTTGGAGATTTTGGGGAAGAGGTTGCAGCAAAGTTTCTAACGAAACACGGTTTTGAAATTCTCGAGCGGAACTATTTGAAAAAGTGGGGTGAGATTGATCTGGTAACAAAGCGCAAAGACCCTAGTGGGGAAGTGCTGCATTTTGTTGAAGTGAAAACCGTAGTGCGCGGTGGCGAAAGTTTAGATGTGCACGAACCAGAAGAGAACGTGCATCCATGGAAGCGCGAAAGATTGTCGCGAACGATTCAGACGTACCTACTCGAAAAACATATTCCCGACGAAAACGAATTTCAGTG